>QILZ01000272.1 GCA_003233545.1 Spirochaetales bacterium | reverse complement strand
AGACAGTCAACATTTGTCTTTAACTCTTTTATTATTTCCTTATGTTTAACTCCGAATCTCTGTTCCTCATCGATTACTAAAAGGCCGATATTCTTGAATTTAACATCACCCTGAACCAGCCTGTGTGTTCCTATTACTATATCGATTTCGCCCTTTTTAAGTCCTTCGATAGTTTTATTCTGTTCCTTCCTCGATCTGAATCTGGACAGCATACCTATTTTTATTGGAAACCGGCGGAATCTATCCGCGAAAGTCTCATAGTGCTGTTCCACCAGTATGGTTGTCGGTGCAAGCAGTGCTGCCTGTTTGCCTCCCATAACAGCTTTAAATGCGGCGCGGAGGGCGATTTCGGTCTTCCCGTATCCAACATCCCCGCATATAAGGCGGTCCATGGGTATGGGTTTTTCCATATCCCTTTTTACGTCCTCTATACATTTTAACTGATCTACTGTTTCCTGGTACGGGAAACCCGCTTCGAATTCGTTCTGCCAGTCCGAATCCCCGGGGAAAGCAAAACCGGAAGTTCTCTTACGTTCCGAATATAGTTTTACAAGCATTCGTGCAAGTTCTTCGACGGATTTTTTAACTCTCTCTTTCCTGTTTATCCAGCTCTTTCCCCCGATCCTATCGAGCCTGGGTTTGTTTTCATTCTGGATAATATAACGCTGTATCAGGTTAACCTGTTCCACGGGAATAAAGATTATTTCCTCTCTGTCGTACCCGAGTTCTATGTAATCGCGTTCGTTTCCCAGAACAGTCATTCTCTTAATCCCTTTAAAGATTCCAATTCCATAGTTGATGTGAACGATATAGTCACCGGGATTAAGTTCCGTAAAAGAATCGATAAACTCACTTCTTGCCTTTCCGATAGATCGGGGAATCCTTTTTTTCCTTCCGAAGATCTCATTCTCCTGAATTACCATGATTTTTAAACCGGGGAGAATAAATCCCGTTGTAATTGAAAAGGGCATAACTGTAATGTCGAAATCTTTTAAAAGAAAAGAGATTCTTCGCGCCTGTTGTTCATAGACCGCAAAGATAAATATTTCATATCCATTGTCAAGAAGGTTTCCGATTTCTTCTTTTAAATAGGTAATATTGCCGAAGAATGAATGTGAATGGTCGCATGCTAATTTTATACTTTGCCGGGTATCTTTGCCATGCTCTGCAGCTTCCTTTAATCCGGGAAACAGTACGGGTTTTTTTATACTTACTCTGATATTCGGATATGTGTTAAAAAGATAATCAGGTGAGGGGTATTCCTTACCCTCCTTAAGCGTACTTTTGTGCAATTTATTATATTCTTTAAGAATCATCCTGTAATTTGCGGTAATCCGCATATCATCGATTATAAAATGTGAGGATTCCGAAGGGAAATACTCGATTATCGAATGTTTATTCGAATGTATATCTTTAAGCAGCATCGGCAGATAGTTCTGTATATTAAATGATGTATTTCTTAAAAAACCCTCGTACACGGCATCTATTGTCTTAAGAGATATACTGCAGGATTCAAGGTTCTTTTTAAGATTATCAAGGGAATTCTCATCGATGATAATTTCATAAAGAGGCGGAATGGATAATTCGGATTTTGAATACTTTGTTGCCTGTGTTAACGGATCGAACACTCTTATATCAGTGATTTTATCATAATCCAAAAGTATTCTGTATGCATTTGCTGAATTTTCCGGACTTATATCGATGACCTCACCTCTTACCGAGAATTCACCTGTTACACTGACTTTAGGCACCCTTAAATATCCCATTTCCTGAAGTTTCTTTTCCAGAACGGAAAGGTTCGGAGTATCGCCTTTTTTTAGTTCTACCGTATTTCTTTTAAATTCTTCTGCGGACGGCAGAGGGGTTAAAAGTGCCCGCAGGGAGGAAAAAATGAGTATTTTTTCTCCGGTAAGTATCCTTAAAAGGGTACCGCTTCGTTCACGATAACGGGAAGCAAGCGGTGGATTATCACCGTACGGCAGAGTTCCCCACCATGGGAAAAGAGCGGTTTTTCCCGGAAGCCAGGACGATACATCCTGGTACAGGTTTTCCGCTTCCTGTTCTGTCGGAGTGATAATAAGGGAGGGTGTTTTAAGCTCATTAAAAATGGCCGAAATGATAACAGAGATAAAACTTCCCTTAGGCCCTTCGATAGAAATGGGATAATTACCTTCTTTAAGATTCGACTTGATTTTTGCCCATGATGAGGTATGGTGTAATTGTGATAAGATTTTATTTAAGAATAATGTTATCATTAATTTTACCGAAGATAATAATGGATAAACGAGAAAATGAATACAAAAAAATATCTGTTAATTGTACCTTTTTTGGCATTAACCGTACTATCATTTGCCGGCAATGGTAATAATGTAGATTTTTCTATTCAATTTTACAATAAAAAAATCTATTTTTTAGGTGATCTTGTATGGGTCGAAGCAGTCGTCAGTAATAATTCAACGTCGGCGGTTCATTTTAAAATTGCAGATAACAGATTTTTTTCCATAGATTTTACTGCAAGGACAGAGACTAATATAAGCTTGAATCATTCTAAAAAATATACAATAGAGCGAAGTTCGGATCAGCCTGTTTTTTTCCGGGAGATTAATCTCGAACCCGGTGAGAAGTATGGTGTACTGATCGAGCTGTCGGATTTTATAGCCTTTAAGAAGCCGGGAGTATATATTGTAGAAGCATCCTTTTACCCCGGCTTGTACTCCGGAAACTCGCCGCAGGCTGTAAAATCAAATAGATTAATCCTCGATATAAGACCTCCTCTCTCTACACCGGAAATGAAAGAAATGACAAACTCTGCAACCGGAGTAAGAATAGAGAGAAAACCGATACCCCCCGATGAAGTGGTGGCTTTTACTTTAAGTGCAAGGCAGAAGAGCCAATGGGAACGATTTTTTCTTTATTTTAACCTGGAAAAGCTCATATTACGTAATCCGGAGAGAAGCAGAGTTTACAGAAGGCTCTCCGAAGAGAATAAAAGAAAAATGATTCTGCGGTTTAAGGATGAACTGCGCGAAGAAAAGATAGACAAAGATATTCTGACTATTCCATCGAGCTTTAAAATAATAAAAACGACATATACGCCTTTCGAAGGGGCCGTAGAGGTGATCGAAAAATTTAAATACAGTGACTATACGGAGATAAAAAAATATACATACTACCTTGAAAGAAAAGATCGATACTGGCAGATTATAAACTATGAGATTCAGAATCTGGGAACCGAATAGATGAAGGTACTGCTTATTGCTCTTAAGGATGATTTTAAGAATCTGCTTAATTACCATCTTAATCCTGTGGGTTTCGAAATTGTACATTACCGGGACCCGGTGAAAGCACTCGATAATCTTGAAGAGCTCAATCCGGATCTTATACTGTTTAACTCAGTTGATTTTCCAAGGCACTGGAAACCGCTTCTGGAATATTTAAGAAATATCAGGAGTAAGGAAGAGACTGTATTTATTCTGATTAAGAAGGATAGTATGGGACTCGATGAAATTGCCAAAGCTACACATCTCGGGGCAAACGGTTTTGTAAGTGAAAATCTCTCCGACAAGCAGGAGATATACAGGCTGGAAGAACTCTTTAGAAGATATAAAAATATTAAAGACAAAAGAAAATTTCACAGGTTAATACCCGGTGAATGTGACAGAATAGCATTACTTTTTACCCATCCGGCAAAAACGGTTTTAATAAATGGTACGATTCATGAAATATCCATATCAGGTGCATCGTTTAAACCTGAAAATGCCTCGCTTACAGAGGATATTCCTATCGGCCGGATTATTAAGCACTGTTCCCTGCGTATTGCCGGCGATATTATTAATATAGACTGCAGGGTTACCAGGAACAGTGAAGAGTTAGGCCTTCAGTTTAATTCATTTTCCGCAGGAGGGCACAAGAAGCTGTTCCGGTATATTCAGGACAAGCCTAAACGTGAATTGGAATATGCCATGCAGCAGGATAAAACCGCTCTGATAACTTAATTTTCGGTGACAATTTTCTGAAACTCTTTCTTTTCCACTACTTCTTTTTCCAGAAGAATTTTAGCGAGTTTTTCCACGGTTTTCTTCTTTTCCGTAACAATCTTGTAAGTTCTCGAGTGCGCTTCATCTATGATCCGCTTTGTTTCACTGTCTATAATAGCCGCTACTTCATCCGAATACTCTTTTTCAGTAGGCCGCCAGTTATCACCTTTAAGAAATAGATTGTGAGGCCTTTCATAGGTTAAAAGTCCCAGTTTCTCACTCATTCCGTATTCCTTTACCATAGCTCTTGCAATATCCGTGGCTCTCTGAAGGTCGTTTTGTGCTCCTGTAGAGATATCTCCGAAGAAGATTTCCTCGGCTACCCTTCCACCTAAAAGTACGGCAAGTTTATCTTCTAATTCATGTTTGGTCATGAGGAACCTGTCTTCTGTCGGTAACTGCAGTGTATAGCCGAGTGCCGCAATACCCCTCGGTACTATAGAGATTTTTTCCACAACATCCGTATTCGGTAAGGCATCTGCTATAATGGCATGACCGGATTCATGATACGCAACGATTTTCTTTTCCTTTGGATTGATGAGTCTCTTTTTCTTTTCCAGGCCTGTAATAACACGTTCTATTGCCTCTGCAAATTCAGCCATTGTGACGCTTTTCTTTTTTCTCCTTACAGCTAACAAAGCCGCCTCGTTGACTATGTTAGCAAGATCAGCTCCGACGAATCCCGGAGTTCGTGCGGCGATTGTATGGAAATCGATATCATCGGCAAGTTTAACACCTTTTGAATGTATCTTTAGTATTGCTTCCCTGCCTGCAAGGTCAGGCTTGTCAACTACAACCTGCCTGTCGAATCTTCCCGGACGAAGCAAAGCGGGGTCTAAGATTTCCGGCCGGTTGGTTGCAGCCATAATAATAACGCCTTTCTGCGTATCAAAACCATCCATTTCAACGAGGAGCTGATTAAGAGTCTGCTCCCTTTCATCATTACCCCCGCCCGGGTTAAACCCCCTGGCTTTCCCCAGTGCATCCAGTTCATCTATAAAGATAATACAGGGGGCTTTTGCCGTGGCCTGTGTAAAGAGATCTCTCACTCTTGCGGCACCGACACCGACAAACATCTCTACGAATTCGGAACCGGATATACTGAAAAAAGGAACATGAGCTTCTCCGGCAACGGCTTTAGAAAGCAGTGTTTTGCCTGTTCCCGGTGCACCTAATAAAAGGATACCACGCGGTATTTTACCCCCGAGGCTCTCGAATTTTGCAGGTTCTTTTAAAAATTCAATTACCTCTTCCAGTTCCTCTTTAGCCTCATCTATTCCTGCAACATCTTTAAATGTTATCTTTGTTGCATCATCGCTGGCTATTAACTTTGACTTATTCTGGCCTATTTTCATAATTCCAGGCCCGCCCATCCCCATTTTGTAGATCATATAGTTCCACACGGCTATCATTAGAATAATAGGTATAATCCATGCAAATATGGTCTGCCAGACGGAATTGTTGGTTTTGCCTGCATATTTTACACCCTTGCTGTCCAGATCCTTTATAAGATTCGGATCGGTCACTCTCGTTACGGAAAACAGAATCGGTTTTTCCGATTTTCCGGTAGGATCCTGCATCGTTCCCTTGATAGTGGTTGGTGAAATGACAACTTCCTTGATTAATCCCTTATTTAAATATGCTTTAAAATCACTGTATGCAACCTGCCTCGTGGAACCTGCAAGAAAAATCCATTGAAAGGCAAACAGGATTACCATGGCTGCAAGAAAATATAACAGGGATGCCTGGGTCTTTTTATGTTGATCGGAATCCATATATACCTCCGGATTACTTTTTTTTGTACTTGTTCATTGCAATGTCAAATCTTTTCCAGGGATTCGGTGATAACTTCCCGTACGGACATCCGGGCGCATGAACTTTT
>QILZ01000298.1 GCA_003233545.1 Spirochaetales bacterium | reverse complement strand
GTCTTAAAGATATCCGGACGCGAAAGGCAGAACCTGATTGCCCTCCATCCGAGAATCGGATTATTCTCTTCTATAGAGTTTAAACCGGGGACACGCTTGTCTCCGCCGAGATCGAGCGTTCTTATAGTAACGGTTTTACCTTTAAGCCTCTGCAGAACAGATTTATATGCAATGCATTGCTCTTCTTCATTGGGAAACTTATTCGGCTGAATATATAGGAACTCGGAACGGAAAAGCCCCACTCCGTCAGCACCGTGCATAATAACCGATTCCACCTCTTCGGGTATTTCTATATTCGCCTCGAGATTTATTAATTTACCATCCCTTGTTTCTGCCGTTAGTCTGTTAAGCTGTAAAAGATCTTTTTCCCGCTTTTCCCATTTTATTTTCGTTGTTCTATATCTCGACTCTGTTTTTTTGTCCGGATTAACAATAACCGTTCCGCTGTTGCCGTCGATTATTATATCATCGCCATCTTTTACATATCTGGAAATATCCATAAGGCCTAAAACAGCCGGTATTTCAAGGGATCTTGCAAGAATAGCTGTATGTGAAGTTTTACCCCCGGCATCCGTTGCTATACCTTTTACCATATCTTTACGCATACCGATGGCGTCGGAGGGCATGAGATTATGTGATACTATGATTACAGGCTCATCGAGTTCGGAAAGAGACGGCTGTTTAAAATAAAGCAGCTGGTTCAGTATCCTGTTGGACATATCTCTGAAATCCAGGCTTCTTTCGTTAAGATATTCATCCTGTGATAATTTAAGCTGTGCTATCATATCTTCGATTACCTGAATAAGAATCCATTCCACATTTTTTTTCTGATCCTTTAATCCCGAATTAACTTTTTCTTTTAATTCAGGATCATTCATCATCAGGATATGGCTGTCCAGTAATTCCTGCTGTCCGTTCTTCATATTACCTTTAATATTCAATTTTATATTTTCAACTTCAAAAGTCGCTTTCTCCACTGCTTCTAAGAATCTGGACATTTCCGCTTCGATATCCTGTGAAGCTATGCTGTACTTAGGAATAGAAATCTTTATCTGTCTAAAAACATAGGCCTTCCCTGCGGCAATTCCCGGAGAAGCCATAATACCGTGAAATTCTTTCATTTGATTATAAATATACGTGCTTTTTTTAGTGGTGTCAAATCAATACATGGAAGGTGTATGCCGATTATAGTAAAGGTATGAAAAAGAAATCTTCACTTGGCTGTCTGTTCTGGGTTGCACTTGTACTCCTCATTATTGTTATCTTTTTGTTTAACAAAAAAAATATAGAAAATATACTGAATAAAACAAATTTTCTAAATGCTATCACTAAAAAAGAATCTGTAAAACCCCCGGACGTAACAATTAAAAAAGCAAAAAAAACAAAGCCGAAAACACAAAAGCAGTCATCCGGCAAGGAACAGGTAACAATCACAGTAGCACCGTCAGAAGAAGAGAAAAATACACAAAACAAAACCACTGTTAATCTTAAAAAGGAAAAATACAGCTTAAGAAAGGCCCGTATATTTTTTGCCTTAGTAGAAAAAAACGGTAAAATAGGACTTAAAGGTGAAATAAAAAATATAAAATATAAAGACTCACCGCTTAGACAGACAATAAAGACTCTTTTACAGGGCCCGGACTCTGCAGAGTTGAATAGGGGCTTTATAACTTTGATACCTAAAAACACAAAACTTTTAAATATTTACGTTAAGGATGATACAGCCTATCTTGATTTTACAGAAGATTTCCGCTTTAATTCACTCGGTATTCAGGGTTTAAAAACACAACTTAAACAGGTTGTCTATACGACAACTGAATATTCCAATATTACAAAAGTTCAGATACTTATTAACGGAAAAAAGGTGGAATACCTCGGCCCGGAGGGTGTCTATATAGGGAAACCCTTAACCCGTGAAACCTTCGAAAACAATGAATTCTAATTTTTCCCTGATATCAGATACGGTACTATTGGAATTTAAAGAGAGCTTAAAAAAATACTCCCTGTTGCCTTTCCTTCCGGATATCGGAGACTTCCCGATATCACGGACATAAACTCCCTCATCAGACAGATCCCCGATTAATCTTTTTAAGATCGCAAAGACCTCTTCTCTGCCCTTAACAACCCCGTTAAAACCAATATCCGGTTTAAGAAATTCAAATTGAGGTTTGATAAGAGAAATAATATTTTCACCTTTTACAAGATTTAAAACATGTAAAGCGGCTTTCCTGACAGAGCGGAAAGATAAATCCATAACTGCCGTATCAGGAAGCGGATTAAAATCCTCCCGCTTTAAAGACATTATATTTATCCGTTCCATAACAGCAACACGCGGATCTCTACGTAATTTAAAGGAAAGCTGATTGTATCCCACATCTACAGAAAAAACTTTTAAAGCACCATGTTTTAAAAGACAGTCTGTAAACCCGCCGGCAGAAGCGCCGGCATCCAGTATTGTTCTCCCTGCAACATCGATTTTCCAGATATTTAATATATATTCAAGTTTATCTCCGCCTCTCGAAACAAAGTTTTTCTTAACTCTAAAAACAACAGAACTCGAACAGGAAACAGGTTCATGGGGGTTATTGACAATATCCCCATTAACCAGTATTTCCCCGCAAAGAATTTTAGAATAGAGTTCTTTTTTTTCTATTTCCGGATATTTATGTTTAAGAAAAAGCAAAAGCGGCTTTTTTCTTTCACTCATATTCTTTCCGAACTATTAAATCAAAGATTTTTTACGAATTCTCTTTAAAGACCTTGTTTTGCCTGTTGTTTTATCGATCTCGAGCAGTACTCCGCATATTTCTACCGGTTCATCTTCCACTTCCAGTTTTAAAGGCATCTGGGTAAGGCCTCTTCTGATTGCAGTTTCGACTTTCATGCCTATAACACTTTCTGCCGGCCCTGTCATTCCTATATCCGTAATATATCCGGTTCCTCCGGGTAATACCCTTTCATCCGCTGTCTGGACATGGGTATGCGTACCAACTACAGCAGAAACCTTACCATCAAGATAAATAGCAAGAGCTTCCTTTTCCTCGGGCCATTCCGCATGAAAATCCAGAATTATTATATTAGTGGTATTCTGCAGCCTGTTTACCATTTCCTTCCCGACTCTAAAGGGACACCGTATATTGGAAAGATAAACTCTCCCCTCGAGATTAAGAACCGCGACTTTTTTCCCCGCTTTTTCGATTATACAATGACCCTTTCCCGAAACTCCGTTAGGATAATTCTCCGGACGCAGCAGCCGGTTTTCCGACTCCAGCATAGGGTATATTTCATCCTTTTGCCAGATATGATTACCGGAGGTTATAACATCGACTCCGGACTGGAACAAACCGTCGGCAAGTTCGGGGGTAAGTCCGTAACCATCCGCTGCATTTTCACCGTTTACAATTACAACATCCGCTTTTGTATTCTTTATTATCTGTTTTAATCCGATAAATAGAGCCCTGCATCCAGGCTGCCCTATTACATCTCCCAAAACAAGAGCTCTTAACAATGACGGCAATTTATAACATAACCTTCCTAACGAGCATACTCAACAATTCTCGTCTCTCGAATGATAGTAACTTTTATTCTTCCCGGATATTTTAGTTCACCCTCTATTTTCTTTGCTATTTTCTTTGCAAGTTCCTTAGCTTCCACATCATCCACAGCTTCATTATTAACGAGTATACGAACCTCTCTGCCGGCCTGTATTGCATAAGCCTTATCCACACCCTCAAAGCCTTCCGATATTTTCTCAAGGCTCTCCAGACGTTTAAGATAGTTATCCAGAGTCTCCCTGCGTGCCCCCGGACGGGCAGCGGAAATAGCATCTGCTATCTGAACTATAACAGCCTCCAGACTCTCCGGTTCAATATCGTTATGATGAGCCCCTACTGCATTAATTATCTTCGAATCCTCACCAAGTTTGCGCGCAAGCTCCATGCCCGCTTCCACATGACTTCCGTCCCCGCTAGTCTCTACACCCTTGCCGATATCGTGCAATAGAGCGGAACGTTTTGCAAGCTCTATATTTGCTCCTACTTCCGACGCCAGGGCTGCGGCGATAATAGCAACTTCTTTTGAATGATTTAAAACATTCTGACCATAACTCGTTCTAAAGTGCAGCCTTCCGAGAGCCCGGACTCCTTCCGGGCTCATCCCATGTATACCCAATTCGAAAAGTACCCGCTCCCCCTCTTCATAGATTGTCTGACTGATCTCTTTCGTAACCTTCTGGACAATTTCTTCTATTCTGGCAGGATGAATCCTCCCGTCGGATATTAACCTATCCAGTGAAACCCGGGCAATTTCCTTCCTTATCGGATCAAAACAGGAAACGACAACAGCCTCGGGAGTATCGTCGATTATTATATCAACGCCCGTCAATGTCTCCAAAGTACGTATGTTTCTCCCTTCGCGTCCGATTATTCTTCCCTTCATCTCATCATTGGGAAGACTCACCGTTGTAACACTTACTTCGGAACTGACCTCTGTTGCAATCCTTTGAATTGTTGAGATCAATACTTCTCTACTCTTTTTTTCAGCAGTTCTCTGCGCTTCCTGTTCTATCAGGTTAATAGTAACCTGAGCATCATGCCTCGCTTCATTTTCCAGGCTCTGAATCAATAACTTTTTTGCATCATCGACTGACAAACCGGAAATACGTTCGAGTTCCTTTACCCACTTTTTCTCTTCTTCTAATAAAACAGTCTCTCTTTTTTCTAATGACCTCTGCCGGTTTACGAATTCACTCTCTTGTTTTTCAAGAGAGTCTATACGCCTCTCTAGGTTTTCTTCTTTCTGTACAAGTCTTCTTTCAAATCTTTGTAATTCGTTTCTTCTCTCTCTGGTTTCTCTTTCCAGCTGATTCTTTTCTCTGATCAGCTGATCTTTGCTTTCTAATAACGCTTCACGTTTCTTAGCCGCAGCTTCCTTTACCGCTTCCTGAATAATTCTGGAAGCCTTCTGTTCGGAAGATGAAAGTTGAAATCTGGCATAAAGCCATCTAATAATCCAACCTAGAAACAAACCGGTTAGAGGAAGAACAATTAAAAGTATTCTGCCCATAATCTTCCTCCACCAATATATTTGATTTCATTCTAATGAAATACTACACCTTTTGTCAAGATTATAACATATAATTTACAATATATCTTTTTGATACAGAAAAACTAAACGATATTAAAACGATTTATAAGCTCTTTTATACCAAGTTCATCATCCCGGGAAAAAGCAAAGAATAACAGGGCATCACCTGCTTTATAAACGGCAGGAAAAAATACCGCTCTTTTAAAATAGGGTCTGTCTTCGTTAGAAAACTTTTCCGAAAAATACTTTATATCCTTAAGGTATTCATTACATATAACCGTTAATCTATCCTTGATAAAATGTTCGGCAAAAGGATCATTTTCGGATATTTTAAACATCTGCTGACTTTTAGCCGATAAACCGATTGTTATATCCGGGACAAAATACTCATCTTTTTTTATCATAATAGCGCAGCCTACGGCTTGCACACTTCGTGAAACCTCTACAAGTGCCTTGACCTGTGTAATATCGCTGAAGGGATGATCATAGAATTTTAAATATTCATCCCAGTCTATTCCATTATCTATTAACGGAAGAATCTTAACTCTATTCTGTCTTCTTGTAAGATCCTGCTTGTTATGTTCTCCATAGCCGTCCACATCCTTAAAAAGATCTTCGGTTTCCTTGTCACCGAATAAATCACCTATGCTTATAAAATCACTTTCAGCTTTATCGGCACTTTTTTTCTTATCCGAATCTCCCTTTCCCGTATTTTTAACCTTTGCTTGTTCGGAATCGAATAATTCCTCTTTTATCCTGAATACTCCATTTTCCACTACAATAGCATGCTTATACTTTTCCACTAATTCTTTTATTTCTTCTATTGTATAGGTATGGATCTTACCATCTTTTAAAAGCTCATCCAGATCGGCAGATTCTTCCTCCGAAGACCATGT
>QILZ01000075.1 GCA_003233545.1 Spirochaetales bacterium | reverse complement strand
AGGCTTAAACAGCCCGTTATACGGGTTGAATATAAAGATAAAGGATAAGGAGGATGTCATGAAAAAAGCGCTAACTTTGTTTATTGCTGTGATATTTGTTTTCAGTGCTGCTATGGCTGCGGCCGGAGGCAAGCAGGAAGCTGCAGGCAAAAAAAAGAATGCCGCAGCCGGAGGAAAACTAAAAGTTGTTCTGTATATAAACGGGACATTGGGTGATAAATCGTTTTTCGACTCTGCAAACAGTGGAATTAAGATGGCGGTTAAAAAATTGGGAATCGAAGGTAAAACAATCGAAGGCGGTTATGACCCTTCCCGCTGGGAACCGGACTTACAGCAGCTTGCAGAAGGTGACTGGGACATCATTATTGCCGGTACATGGCAGCTTGTAGATTCTCTTTCGAAGATTGCAACTCAGCATCCTGATAAAAAATTCATTACCTATGATACAACGGTGGATTATTCGAAGGGCAACCTCGGTAATGTTTATTCGATTCTCTACAAACAGAACGAAGGTTCGTTCCTGGTAGGTGCACTTGCGGCAATGGTAACTACATCGGACATGAAGTATGCTGATAAGGATAAAGTTATAGGATTTCTCGGTGGTATGGATATTCCGGTTATAAATGATTTTAAAGTAGGATATATCCAGGGTGCAAAATTTATTAACCCGGATGTTAAGGTGCTTGTTTCCTATGCGGCTTCATTCAGTGATCCCGCAAAGGGGAAAGAACTCGTTCTTGCACAGTACGACCAGGGTGCCGATATTGCATTTAATGTCGCCGGCGAAACGGGATTGGGACTGCTCGATGCGGCCAAAGATCGTAAGAGATATGCCATAGGTGTGGATTCCGACCAGTACATGCTTTTTAAGGATAAGGATCCCGTAAAAGCATCTTTTATCGTAACATCGATGAAGAAGAATGTAGGCTTATCCCTTTACAGAGCTATTAAGCTACACATGGAAGGGAAACTTCCGTATGGTAAAGCCGAAGCTCTCGGACTTAAAGAGGATGGAATAGCGGTTGCTGATAACGAAAATTACGAGAAGCTTGTTCCTGCAAAGTTCAGAGACAGGGTTAAGGAAATCGAAAAGAAGATTATAAACGGGGAAATAAAAGTAGATACTGCATTAGGAAAGTAATCTGTAATAACAGACCGGGGGGTATGGCTGTTCTTTATATTACAGCCGGATTTCCCGGTTTTTATTTTTACAAATACTTCAGGTGCCGAAAACCTGCATCGGTCCGGATTTGCCTGCGGCAGTCATTCTGTTTTTTATCCTGTTTACGTTCTTTCTTACCTCCTGCATATCGATATTGATAAGTTCCCCTTTTTTTACAACCGGTAATCCGTTAACAATTACGGTGTCTATATCTCTGTCAGAGAGAGAATACAGAAGATTTGCAGCTATGTTTATTTCAGGATTCATTCCTGCCGAATTTCTGTTAATAAGCACAAGATCGGCAGTATATCCTTCTTTTACATTCCCTGTTTTTCCCTTGTTAAGGAGTGAGTAACCTGATGACAGCAGCGGTACTATATCCCTGATCTGCCCGGTTTCCGCATTGCCCAGAGCAAGTTTGGATAGTAGAGCAGCATCACGTGCCGCTTCGAAAATCGAAAAGTTAGAATTGGATGCCGGACCATCGGAAGCAAAAGATACTCGGACTCCGGCTTTAATGGCTCTCGGCAGAAAATCCTTTAAAAAGCCGAATTTCATATAGGTTTTAGGTGCATGTGCAACCAGGGAATTATTCTCCTTGATAATTTTAAGATCTTTATCCGTAGAATAATATGCGTGGGCCAGGATGGAATCTTCGCGTATAATCCCAAGATCGGAAAGATATTCCACTGGTGTTTTCCCTGTTTCTTTAAGACTTTTATCCACCTGCCACTGCTCCTCGGACACGTGTATGTGCAGTTTAAGGTTTTTTCTGTCCGCATGGAGAGCGATTTCTTTTAAAAAATCTTCCGGACAGATATATGGTGAATGCGGGGCCAGGCTTACAGTAATTGTTTCCGATTTATCTCTGTACTTTTCTGTAAAGTCCAGTGCCGCCCTGTACTCTTCTTCCTGGTTATCACCCTGCCCGAAGACAGTCCATCCGAGATCCGCCCTTATTCCCGCATCCGTATAAGCCTTAAATGCCTGATCCATATAAAAGTAATGATCGCAGACGAATGTAACTCCGCCTAAAAGCATTTCCGCTGCTCCGAGCAGGGTTCCCCAGTAAACATCTTCAGGTTTAAGATTTTTCTCATAGAGCCAGATATGTTTGTTAAACCAGTCAAAGCTGTTTATATCCTCCGCACTTCCGCGGAGGAGGGACATGGCGGTGTGTGAATGACAGTTTGTCAGACCGGGAGCCGTCAGTTTGTCTCTGCCATCGACAATCTCTGTATACCGCTCGGTAAGCAGCCTGCCGGAGCTGTTTTTTATCTCCGTAAAGGCTGCCGGATCCGTATCTTCTGTAATTATTCCGGTTATTTTACTTCCCTCGATTACTATATGTGCGTTCTCTTTAAGTGTAAGATCTTCAAAGTTAAAAACGGAAGTATTTGTTATGAGCATTATACGCCTCTTAAATCGAGTTTCTTTATGGCATCGAAGACGAGCTTTTTATATTTATCAACATCGACTTCTAATGCCACGTCGGCATTAGGTTTTTTTCCGGTAACCCCGTATATATCGGCGACAGTTCTTCCCCTTGTAAATTCTCCGTTTGTTTCTATATCCACATGAAGATTTTTCGTTGCGAGAATCGTGCTGTCTATAAGGTATGCTACTGTAAGGGGGTCGTGGAGAGGTGCCCCGTGTATTCTGAAAATCTCAAGATTCGCGTGAGCAAAGAAATGAAGCAGAGGACCCACTATGCCGGAAACATGTCCTCTCATACTTGTAATGCGATTAATGTCTTCGAATGTAAAAACGGATTTGTTTGAGACATCGAGACCCACCATTGTAACCGGGATGCCGGATTCAAAAACAATTTTTGCAGCCTCCGGATCTACAAATATGTTAAACTCGGCTGCGGGTGTAACATTCGAATCGTAAACAGCCCCTCCCATGAGTACTATTCTCTCTATTCTTTTCCTGATTTCCGGTGCCTTTATAATGGCGACTGCAATATTTGTAAGAGGCCCGGTGGGAACAAGGTATATCTTTTCATCTTCGTATGCAGAACCGGAAGATATGGAAGTGTCCCGCTTAAGTAGGGTGGAAATAATAAAATCCACTGCATGCATATCAGAGACAGCGGAGAGGTGCATATCCGGTTCCGCCAGTTTTGCACCGTCGAGACCGGATACGCCGTGAATTTCCGGTGCTGCCGTCAGATCTCTTACAATCGGCTTATCGAATCCGCGGGCAACCGGGATGTTTTTTTCCCCTATTAAAGTTAGAATTTTCAATGTATTTGTAAAGGTTTTTTCACCCGACTGGTTGCCTGCTACAGTAGTTATGCCCAATAATTCGATTTCCTCCGATGCTTCGGCGAGCATAATGGCAATCATATCATCATGGCCTGGATCGCAGTCCAGGATAATCTTTTTCATTGTTTTACGCTCCTTGCATTAAAGCTTTTTGTCATAACTTCTTATCTGTTATCTGCCTTGCTGCCGATTACCGCTTTTTCTTTCCTGGTTTTATTGATGGAGTATACTGTAAGAACAATTACAGTGGTTACATAGGGAATGGATTGAATAAACTCGGATGGTATCTTTAAGGGTGCGATAAAGATTGCAAATGCATTAACAAACCCGAAAAGTGCGGAGCCCAGTAAGGTGCCGAGCGGTAAATTGCCGCCCAATGAGGCCGCTGCAATTGCGATAAACCCTCTCCCTGCTGTCATATCTCTGGAAAACCACGAAACGTAACCCATGGAAAGATACAGTCCGCCGAAGGATCCGAAGAAGCCTGAGAGGAGCAGAGAGTAAAGCTTAATTTTATTAACATCGATTCCGACCGATTCGGCAGCTTCGGGATTCTGTCCGACAGCCCTTATCCTTAATCCTAAAGGTGTTTTGTATATTATATAGTAGTATGCAACAACTGCTGCAAAAAGCAGGTATGTAAGTATATTGTGGCCGCTTAACATGGGGCCCAGAACCGGAATATTTTTTAAAAGCGGAATCTGATACGAAGGGAATACAAGACTCTTAAGCGAGCTGGATGTCCCCTTGTCATGGGTAAAGACGTAGAGCAGAAAGATCGAAATACCGGATGCAAACATGTTAAGGGCAATAGCGGCAATAATGATATCGGCCTTAAGATTTAAATGGAAATACCCTAAAATAGCACCCATCCCGACACCTGCAAGAACACCTGCTATCAGAGCAAGCCAGAGGCTCCCCGTATATGCGCTTACCATAACACCCGTAAATGCCGACATAAGCATAATTCCTTCGAGTGCGATGTTTATCGAACCTGCCAGAGCGGATACGGCAACTCCGATAGCAGGATAGAGTATCGGTGTCATTACCCTTAATGTGGCAAAGACAAATTTGGGAGATAGAATGCTTTTAATTATCGGATCCATCAGGCACCTCCCTCATCTTTGCTTCGCGTATGGTTATCCTGTTTTTAAACCTCTGGAGGAATGCTTCCGCAGTAATCAGGAGTATTATTATCGACTTAATAACGATTACCATCTCCGATGGTATATCGGAAAGAAGGTTAAGTACCTGGCCTCCTGTTCTTAAGTAGGATAAAAAGAGGGCTGCAAGTATTATAAAGAGCGGATTGTTTTGGCCAATGATTGCAACAACAACCCCGTCCCAGCCGTATCCAGGACTTATCTGCCAGTTAAAACGCCTGGATAATCCCATTACTTCTGTCATTCCTCCGATACCTGCCAGAAAACCGCCTATTACCTGTGAGAGAACTATTACCCTGAAAACATTTATACCGCCGTATTTTGCAAAATTCTTGTTTGTACCGGTTGTTCTGATCTCATAACCGGTTGTAGTATGATAGAGGAAATAATATGTTAAAAGTGCAAATACGAATGCAATAATGACTCCGAAATGTATTCGTGTGCCCGGGACAAATTGTGTAAGCCATGCTGTCTCGGGCAGTTTATACGAAACAAGATATCCTGCCGCTTTATCTCTGAAGTAGTAATTGATAAGGTATAACCCTAAGAAATACGCCACATAATTCATCATGAGACTAATGACGAGTTCATCGGTTTTCCACTTTGCTTTAAGAAAGCCAGGTATAAAACCCCAGAGGGCGCCGGTTAAACCGGCAACGAGCAGAACCGAGGGGATATGGAGGACGGCGGGCATGCGGGTGGAAACTGCAAAAGCTGTTCCGACTGCAGCACTGATAAACAGTGCTCCCTCCGCGCCTATATTAAACTGTTCAGCCTGAAAAGGAATTGCTATTGCAAGCCCGCAGAGTATTATCGGCGATGACATTTCTATCCAGCTCCCGAGCCTTCCTTTGGAAAGGATAGTTCCGAGAAAGAAGGACCTTAACGATAATCCGGGGTTTTTACTGATTATGTATATTATAAAAACGCTTATTACAACACCGATCAGAATTGCAATGATTATTCTGATAAAGTTGAAATATTTGATTATAAATTTTTCCACTCTACCTTTCCTCCGCAGTTACTATATTCTGATTCTTTACACCGAGCATATAGGGTCCGAGCATTTCCTGGGTTATATCTTTTGTATTCTTGAATTCCGCAGCAATTTCTCCGTTATACATAACAAGAATTCTTGTTGATATCTTTAAAACTTCATCGAGGTCTGCGGAAACTAAAAACACTGCAATTCCTCTATCCCGTGCATTTTTTAGGAGATTATGCACCATTTCCTCGGATCCCACATCTATTCCTCTTGTCGGCTGATCCGCAATTATTAACTCCGGATCGAAGGACAGTTCCCGTGCCACAACAACTTTCTGTATATTGCCGCCCGACAGGGCTGTAATGTGTGTCTTGCCCGATTGAGCCAGGATATTAAAATCCTTGA
>QILZ01000017.1 GCA_003233545.1 Spirochaetales bacterium | reverse complement strand
GATAAAACTTATAAACTAAGTAAATATAATAAAAATGATCCTCTGCCTGCCGTAGAACCCATGGGAACCGGAACCGGGTATAATTCATATTTAATCGATCTTACGACAGAAACATCTGACCCTGTCGGGAAGTTTTTATTGATAGCGGTTATTCTAAAATACGATAAGCTTTCCATACCTGCAAAGATGAACATTATAGAAATAAAATAGGAATATAAGAGATGTATTCCCCGAAGCGAATAATTATTTTATTTTTTTTAGTTCTGCTTACAACCGGGTGTGGTTTTCTGTTCGAAAAATATTCGCTTATTACAGAAGTTAAAGGCTCCTATGGCGGAAAGATTTTACGGGATCCGGACAGGGGTGAATACTTAGATGGTACTAAAGTTACTTTAACCGCTGTTCCGGATAATGGTTATGTTTTTGATAAATGGGCTGGTGTTTCCGATATTAATGGTAATACGGCAACTATTGTTATGGATGCCTATAAGATGGTTTCTGCCAAATTTAAGCCTGCGATCAAAAAAGCAAATCCTACGGATGATATACAGACCGGAGTAGCCTCGAGGTTCGCCCCTGATAGTAATAACACCTGGACCTTTATGATCTATCTCGACGGAGATAACAGCCTTTCTTCCTATGCTTACGACGATTTTAACGAAATGGAACAGGGACTTTATAACCTTGTTCAGTCCGGTGGAAATGATAATTTAAATATTATTGTCTTGTTTGATGATACCAGCCCCACTGCGGGAACAAGATTGTATCAGGTTGTTCCCGATAATACTAACGATATAGTTTCCACACGTCTGGATACAGGTGCGTCCGAACTCGGTGAGCTGGCTATGAATGCCCCTGGGACTTTATCAAACTTTATTAATTACTCTAAAACAAGTTTTCCGGCTGACCATTATGCTCTTATTTTGTGGAACCATGGAGGAGGTGCGAGAAGTATAAGCGGTACAGCCTCGAAAGAAATATATTCAAGACAGATAGCTGATGACTGGAGCAGCGGAGACGGTGATTATCTTTTTCTGGATGAAATGAAGCAGGCACTTATCTCATCCGGATTTTCAAAGACAAATAAATTGGATCTGATAGGTTTCGATGCGTGTATAATGGGTGAGGTAGAAACTGCTTATGAGTTTAGGAATCTTGCGGATTATTTTACGGCATCTATGGCAAATGAGAATAATGACGGATGGGACTATACGGATCTGTTCGGCAGTATGGCAGAATCGGGCAGCAGCACGGGAAGTCCGGCAGAATTAGGAAAACTGATTGTAAAAAGTTATCATGATTCTACAGAGAATTATCCGGATCAGTCTATGTCGGCGGTGGATTTATCAAAAATAGGTAATTTGAAAACTGCTTTAGATCAACTCGCTGTTGGGATTTATTCGGAGAATAAAAAAGAATTTATAGAGAATGTAAGGGATGCATCGGTACACTATTTTAACGATATCGATATTAATGCGGCTATTGCAGAGCCTTATTACGATATTAATGATTTTTCTTATGCAATTATTAATAATCCGCAGCTATTTTCCAATAACCTGATTTCTAAAGCTAAGAATGTGCTGGATATTTTATCCGGTGTAATAGTAGCAGCGTATGCCGGAGATGTTTACGGCGATTATTACGGATCTGGCAAGAAGGTAAAAAGAGGGCTTTCTATCTTTTTTTCCAAAGGTAATCTTATCTATAATAATTATTCTCTCTATTGGTATGAATGGTGGTATACGGATGCCGATACAGCGGCATGGTTTGGGGATAAGCCTGAAAATCCGAACCCGGCCCATCTTTACGGATTAATAGATTTCGCTGATTCGAATACCGATAACATTGTCGAAACCTGGCGGGAACTTATGGAAGCATGGTACGATCCCGGAGACCATTCCGGAGGTGCTACTCCCGGGGGGTGGTAAAAATGTCCTGTCTGTCAAAAACCGGTTACTTATAGAGCTATTGTATAAATTAGAATCAATCTGCATTGATTTCATGTATTCGGCGGTGTATAGTTTTTATTAAGTAAATAAGAAGAAGGGGCAGGTATGAAAAAGTATTACCTTTTTGCAATAATTATATTGGGATCTGTATTCTTTATTTCTCAGGCTGCTTCAGAGGAATTTGTCCTCGATTATCTGGAAGGTACGATGGAAATAAATCAGGACGGTTCATGGGTAGAGGCTATGATCGGGGATGCTATTGCACCGGATACACAGCTTAATGTTGATGAGGAAACTATTGCGGAATTTTCCGGTAACAATATACGCTTAACAATTTCCAATCCCGGAGTATATTCTTTACAGGACATTTTAAAACGGAAAAAACGGGTATCTTCCCTCGGTTTCGGCACTGTTATTCAAAACACGTATAAATATGTTGCCGGAAATGAAAAGAATACCAGTTCTGCAGTCATGGGGGTACGCGGGGCAAGTGTACAGGATCCCGGGGATGTCGCATGGATGGACGAGGAGGATGAGCAGCTCTCCGACGGGAAAGATCTTATCAAAAAAAATAAATTCAAAGAAGCGGTTTCCGTACTAAAAGAAGGATTTCAGGATGCGGATGCAGATGCGGAACAGGAATATATGTTTTATTTGGGGTATGCGAATGCAATGCTCGGCAACAATGGAAAAGCCTTAAAGTATCTTTCCGGAGTAAAAGCGGACGGCAGTGAAACATACTTTTGGAACTATGTTTTAGTAAAGGGACAGCTTCTTATTGACAGTCTTTCGTATAAAAAGGCGCTTTCACTGTTTAACAGTTATATTAAAATGTATCCTGATGGAGAAAATGCACAGGTTTCGTACTTTCTTGCCGGAATCAGCCTTAAAGAACTGGGCAGAGAAAAAGATGCCCGTGATTTCTTTATACGTGCCAAGAGAATAAATCCGGATTCCGAGGTGGGAAGAGCCGCATATAAGGCTATTAATAAATTGTAGATAAAAGTATAAACGGCTTTTCACTGACCGGTAAAGAGGAACAATAATGTCCGACAGATTAGTAAGAAAATTTAAAGACGAAGCTGTATCCGTGTATTCCATCGACGGAAAAAGATCCATGGAAGATTTTAAACGGTATGTCGTATCGACACGGGATACAAGGGATTTGATGAACTTTCCCGAGATCATCAATACCGATTTTACAAACCTTATGCGGAACGGTATTACTAATGCTTTAAAGGGTATAAATATACTGGAAAGAATAAGCAGAATAGATTCCAGAAATGTTAATGTGTTTCATATCCTGCGCGGCGGGCTTAATTTCATGGTACGGGATGCTTTAAAAAAGGCTTTCGGCTATAAGTGGCACAGCAGTTCTTATATATCCAGTCAGCGGATACTTAAGGAGGGGAAATTCGAGGTCAGCGAAGATCAATACAGAAAATTTATTCTGCCGGATAATGCAACAATCTATACTGCCGATATTGTCGCTTCCGGTATATCATTAGACCATGCTCTCCAGTATCTTCACAATTTCCTGAATACAAAGAATTACCATTTAAAAAACATGATTTTTATTACAATCGGATGTGTGGAAGCGGAGAAGGTTATGGAAAAATGGCACAGAATATTCAAAAAGGAATATCCCGATTATAACAATACCTTCATGATTTACCTTGAAGGGAGGTTTGCCCTGGCTTCGAAAGATACGCCGCTGTTTAATTATCTCTACGATACCGACCTGCTTAAAAATTATAAATTAGGAGCTCTGCTCGCTCCCGAGCTTGAACATTCACAGTTCGAGAGGACTATTACAGGTCTCGAAGGATGTACAATTTACGACGGGGGAAAAAAGGGTTTCGAGCCGATTAATCATATCAAAGATATACTGGAGTTCTGGGAAAAACAGCTCGATACGGCAAAGTCAGAGAATCTTTCGCTTTGGGATGAATATAATGCAAGGTTTCCCCTGAATATGTATTTCGAAGATTTTAATAGTCTTAAGGTTGGGGATTACAGGCTCCTTGCGAAGCGTAAAAGCGAGTACTGGCAGGGCCTGGACGATAAGGAATACATCAAGTTGTTTAAAAAGTTCCGGTGGCTGTGGACGGATGCAAGAACCGAAAGAGCAGTGTTGCCCGGAAGCTTGGTAAGTGTATGCGAGAAAAAGATAAAGTATCTTAAAAGCCTTATAGAAGGGGTTGCATAAAAGAGTTAAATTCCTTTTCGAGCTGACTTTTAAGCTGGTTTGTATAAAGCTCATAGTAATGGCCCTTCTGTTTAATAAGTTCCGTATGTGTTCCCGTTTCTGTAATTACACCATTCCGGATAACAAGGATTCGGTCGGCCTTCTTTATGGTGGAAAGTCTGTGTGCAATTATAAAACCGGTACACCTGTTCATTAATTTTTCTATGCCCTGCTGGATAAGGGTTTCGGAAAGTGTATCGACCGAGCTTGTGGCTTCGTCCATAATGAAAATATCAGGCTGTACTAAAACCGCACGGGCAAGGCTTATAAGCTGTTTCTGCCCGACAGAAAGAAAGTTACCGCTTTCGCCTACATTTTCTTCATAACCCTTATCCAGCCTCATTATGAACTCATGAGCTCCCGACACTTTAGCTGCCGATTCTATCTCTTTATCCGCTGCATCGAGTTTGCCGTAGCGTATATTCTCTTTAATAGTCCCGGAAAAGAGATGAGGTGTCTGCAGGACAATTCCGAGCCTCGAATGTATGGAGTTAAGCGTTAAATCAAGGTAATTTCTGTTGCCGATGGTAATCTTACCCCCCTTAGGTTCATAGAACCTGCATAACAGGTTTACAATGGTAGATTTGCCGCCGCCTGTAGGCCCGACCAGGGCAATCGTTTCTCCCTGGCGTACTGTAAGATTAAAATTATTAAGTACAGGATTATCCGGCTCATAGTAGAAATTCACGTTTTTAAAGGTTATATCGCCCCTGATTGATTGTACACTCACCGCGCCCTGTTTGTCGTTGATCTCCGGCACGGAATCGATTAATGAAAATACTCTCTCTGCGGAGGCGATGGACTGCTGCATATTTGCATAAACTCTTGCAAGGTCCTGGATCGGCCAGAGCATAAAGGTTACGTAAGAAAAAAATGCCTGAATCCCTCCTATTGTCATGGCCTTTAAGGTAACTTCAATACCACCGATCCATATAATAGCGGCCAGGGCAAAGGCACTCAGCAGTTGAACGGCAGGCAGAAAAAGTGCGGAAAGCCATGCTGCCCTGTAGGATGCCTGGTACATTTCACCTGTAAGCGTCCCGAATTTTCTTAAATTCGTTTCTTCTCTGCGTAATGCTTTTACTACTCTTACACCTGTTATGTTCTCGTTATAAGCTCCAGTAATCCTGGAATTTATCTTTCGTACACTTCTGTATTCCAGGATTATTTTCTTTTTAAATTGAATGGCAACGATTATCAGAATAGGTACTATTGCAATTACTACGAGTGCAAGTTTCCAATTGATTTTAAGCATAAATAAAAGTGCAACGCTGATATTAAAAACGGCCCAGCTTACATCTAACAGGCCCCAGGTAACAAGGTCTGCTATTCTTTCGGAATCCGATGTAAAGCGTGACATTATCCAGCCTACAGGTGTTTTATCAAAGTATGACAGGGATTGATCCTGAAGGTTCCCGAACATAACTTTGCGGAGATCATAGTGAATTTGCTCGCCGAGTATTCCCGTTATTAATATCATTCCTAAAACCGCTGCGGCCTGGACCACCATGAGGGACCCGTAGATCTTTACGACATGAAATATTGCATTTATATCTTTTGGAACAATACCCTCGTCCACGATCCTTTTACTTAAATATGTAAAGTAGGAATCGAGAAAAGCAATTACTGCAATAGTGACTACAAAGATTATTACTTTTTTCCAGTACGGTTTAAGCTGATTAAGTATTCTTAAAACGGTTTTGCCGTTAAACTGTGTTGTGAATTCCTCTTCCTCGAATTTGTTTTCAGGCATTTTTTATCTCCGTTTCGAGCTCTTCGTCGATACGGGACTGAAGGTCGTATATTTTTCTGTAGATTCCTTCC
>QILZ01000149.1 GCA_003233545.1 Spirochaetales bacterium | reverse complement strand
TAAATTCGAAAGGGTGGGCGGCGAAGAATCGATTTCCGTCGATGTTCGTTTAATTGCCGCAACCAATAAGGAAATCGAAAAAGAGATACAGGCAAAAAGGTTCAGAGAGGATCTTTACTTCCGGCTTAATGTAATACCTATCTTTGTTCCTCCTCTGCGTGCGAGGAAAGAGGATATCGATGAACTTGTTGTTTATTTTATGAATAAATTCAAGCTGCCCTCACGAAGTGAACCGAAGGTTGTCTCTGAGGATGCTCTTGAACTGTTAAAGAAGTATTCCTGGCCGGGAAATATCCGGGAGTTGAAAAATGTGATAGAACGGGTTAATATTATGAATGATGAGGATGTAATTTCCGCCGGAACGCTGCGTAAGTATCTGCCGGTAAAAACAAAGCATCACATGAACAGCTGGATGTACGAATTTGAAAAATTAAAATTGAATACGGCAAGGGAAAAGTTTGAAAGTGAGTTTATAAAGTTGAAACTTGAATCTAATGATTATAATTTAAACCATACGGCAAAGGAATTAGGGGTTTATACAAGCAATCTGTACAGTAAGATAAAAAAATATGGAATCGAGATAAAGCGATGAAAGGTTTAACCGGAAGGCAGGAAGAGGTTCTTAAGTATATAAAAAGATATATAACAGAACATCAATTTCCGCCGACAATACGGGAAATCGGCGAGAATTTCGGTATATCTGTCAGAGGAAGTTATGATCATGTGAAAGCATTGGAGAAAAAGGATTATATAAAGTGTCAGTTGAACCGTTCACGCGCTATCGAACTTCTTCCTAAGGCAAATATGGAGAAGGGAAGTCTCCGCAGGATTCCTCTTCTTGGAAATGTTGCGGCCGGAAGACCGCTGTTTGCCGAGGAGAATTTTGAAGGTCATGTAGAATTACCCGCCGCATATTTAAGCAATGGAAAGCACTTTGCACTGAATATTAAAGGCGATAGTATGAAGAATGCCGGAATTATGGATGGTGATGTTGCAGTTATTTCTCATCAGAATACCGCAGAGAACGGCGATATAGTGGTGGCAATGCTCGAAGATGCTGTTGTTTTAAAAAGGTTTTACATGGAAAAAAATCGTGTTAAATTAAAATCGGAAAACGAATCGTATCTTCCCATCTACTCGCAGAATGTCAGAATACTGGGAAGGCTTACCTGTATTATAAGAAAGTATGAGTAAAAGAAACAGAGTATACCTCCTTTTAGGTCCGGAAACAGGAAAGAAAGCCCAATTTGTGGAAAAGATTGTCGAAGACCTGAAGAAAAAGTACGGAGGTGAGCCGGAGATTTATCGATTTTATCCTTACGGACTGGATACTAAAGATGTTGTATCTATCCTTCGTAACGGTTCGCTTTTTGCCGCCTCCAAAATCGTACTCATTAACAAATTCGAAGAATGCAGAGGTAAAAAACTCCTGGATCCGGTTATCGATTACTGTAAGAATCCTTCCGCTGATGCGGTTTTTATACTTCTTTCGGATTCGGTAAAAGATATCCCTGCTTCCGTTAAAAAATTAATACCAAAAGAGAATACGGTTATCTTCTGGGAGATGTTCGAAAGTGAAAAAAAGGGATGGATTATAAACTTCTTTAACAGGAATAAAATAAGGATAGAGCGGGATGCCGTAAACAGTTTATTGGATCTGGTAGAAAATAATACGCAGATGCTCAAGGAAGAATGTACCAAACTTGCACAATTTTTTGGTGAAGGGGCATTGGTCTCCGCAGATAAAATAGAGGACTTTCTTTATCACACAAAAGAGGAAAATGTGTTTTCCCTCTTTGCCAGGATGGTACAGCGTGATTTTTCATCCGTCCTGGATGTGCTGGACAGCATACTCCTTTCAAAAGAAACAGATGCGGATAAGGTGTTAAGCGGAATTCTATGGCAGATAGAAAAACTGCTGTTATTCAGAAGATTAATGGACAGCAGCTATCAGACGGACGAAGCTTTAAGCAAGGCCGGGATAACAGGTAAGCGGAATCAGAAAAATTACAGTACCGGCAGTAAAAATTTTAAAACATCGGAGCTGGAGCGTATAGTTCGGCTTGTCTATGAGACAAAAGTACGTTTACGCACCTATGGTAATGAACTGCATACCCTTATTCTTCAACTTTTTTTCTACTATGTAATTCTGAAAGCCGGGAAATCACCCTGGCTGAAAGGGACAGGCTGAAACCGGTTTTCTCAGAGATTTCTTCCGGTTTTTGAGTTTTAATATTCTGAATCGATTTGTATTCTTTTAAGAGGATTATGCTTCTCTTTTTCCCTATGCCGGGAATTTCGGTAAGTTCGGAGTACAGCATACTTTTTTTTCTTAATTTCTGATGAAATGTGTTTGCAAACCTGTGTGACTCGTCGCGTACATGCTGCAGAATTCTTAATGCATCGGAATCTTTATTTAGTATAATCGGTTCATTTTTCCCCGGGACGAATATCTCCTCGTTCTTCTTTGCAAGACCCGCAATATCGATCGACTTTAGACCTAGAGAGTCGAGTATTTCCTTTGCCGCACCAAGCTGTCCTTTTCCGCCGTCCACAAGGATAAGATCGGGCTTATTAATTTTTTCATTGATTACCCTTGTATATCTCCGTGCGAGAACCTCTCTCATAGCTTCAAAATCATCTATTTTTCCCTTTAAGGACCTAATTTTAAAATGGCGGTACAGTTTTTTATCGGGAAGACCGTTCTTAAAAGAAACCATCGAGGCAACTGTGTATTTTCCTCCAAGATGAGCGATATCAAAACCCTCTATCCGTCGGGGAATAGCGGTCATTCCGAGGCTTTCTTTTAAGATTTCGAGTGCTCCTGACCGGTTGTGCTTTGATAATCTTAGATTCAAGGATTCCCCTGCATTTTCTAAAGCCATCAGCAGTGTCTGCAGGTGCCTGCCGCGTCTCGGAATTTTGATAGTTAACGGCGATTTTAATTGGTGCATCAGAGCATTCATCTTATCCGTATTTACAGGCTCGGGGATATAGATTAACCGGGGCAGGTTCTGCACCTGACTGTAATACTGAAATATAAAGTGATAAAAGGTTTCCTGTTCATCCGCATAGCTGTCTGCATGAAAGGTTTCCCTTCCGATAAGTTTTCCCTCTCTCATCTGCAGTATGACAAAGGTAAAAAGGCAGCCGTTACTGCTGAAACCTATATAGTCCCGTGATTCCGTATCGAAATCCACGATGTACTGCCTGTTCTGTATAAATTTAACTGCGTTGATGTTATCCCTGAATTTTGCGGCTTCCTCGAAATCGAGGTTTCCGGATGCTTTAAGCATTCCGGCTTTCATCTCTTTTATAAGATCTTCGCCTTTTCCGGACAGAAGCTTTTTAATCTGTTCAACCATTCCGTTATACTCATCTTTGCTGATTCTGCCGGTACACGGGGAAAGACAGCGTCCTATATAGTAGTTAAGACACGGATGCTCCCTTTTCCTTAACTTTCCTCTGCACTTCCGTAAGGGAAATATTCTGTCTATAAGTTTCAGGTATGTATCGATCTGACGGGCGCCGGGAAAAGGACCGTAGTACAGAGAGCCGTTAAAAACGATTCTTCTCGTTCTGAATATCCTTGGATAGACATCGTTTGTAATTCTTATTACGGGGTAGGTTTTTCCGTCTTTTAAGTCTATGTTGTACCTTGGTTTCCATTTTTTAATGAGATTGTTCTCGAGAAGGAGTGCTTCCTGTTCTGTTTTCGTAATGATAATGTCTATATCTTCGATATTCCTGACAAGGAAATTTGTTTTTAAACTTTTTTTTTCTGTAAAGTATGATTTAACCCTGTTTTTCAGGTTCTTTGCCTTGCCTATATATATGATCCTGTTATCGGCGTTTTTCATTATATAAACACCGGGCTTTCCGGGGAAATTTGCTGATTTTAACTTTAAACCTGTATAATCCATTGATTTATAATACTAATTTAATACAATTCCGCCTGTAAATATTTTTATACAGGTGGAAAATAATCTTTATGCCGATTATAATTTATAACAAAATGATAAAAAGAAAAATAAATATTCGAATATTTGCAGTTTTTCTTTGCCTGCTCTCTGCCGGCCGGCTGTCTGCCCTGGACCGGGAAATTATTTCGGGCAGAGAAGACGGATGGAGCGGTTTAACCGTACGTGAGGGCATAACCGTAGTACGCGGTAAATTCGGGCTGGATGACATTATTCTAAAAGATGCAGAGTACAGCCCTGACAGTTCGACCGATTTACTGCTGCATTTTAACAATAAAGCCGAAGGCGATGCGGCAGGCCGCTACAATTTTAAAGGAGCAAACAGCGTTGTTTCCGATAGTACTTACGTCTTAGGCGGGGGAAGTTTTGCATTCCTCGATTTACCGAACGGAGAAAAGGTTATACCCGGTAATGATGCACTTCTCTCTCCGGGTTCGAAATGGGGTGATTTTTCGATTGAATTCTGGATTTATCCTGCTACTATGAACGACGGGGAATCGATACTGTCCTGGAGCGGAGCCGGATGGCGTAATGGTAAACTTTTTCTTCAGAGTATACAGTGCAGTTTTCGGAAGCGGAGGCTGGTCTGGGATTTTAAGAACATATTCTCTTCCCCTGAGAAAAATAAAAATTTAATAGAGTTACGGGGATTAACAGGCCTTATTCCGAAACAGTGGAGCCATCATCTGCTGCGGTTTAACAGCACGAACGGATTAATCGAATACCAGGTCGACGGAAGACTCGAAGCTGTTTTTTACGCAACTGTTACGGGTAATGAAAACAGTACCGTCCTTATTCCGCATATCGGAAATGCGGCCGGGGGTGTATTATACATAGCCGGAGGATATACAGGTCTTATCGATGAGATGAGAATAACACGTAAATTTGTTACAACCCCGAACTTAAAGAGGTACTATAAAAGGGCAGGTGTCGGAGCAAGCAGGGTATTCGACTTAGGCTATACGGGAACGACACTTAAAAGAATCGATGTTTTGTATAAGAATCCTTCCGATTCGGGGGTATATTTTTATTATAAGGTTTCGGATGTTCTGACAAACAGGATGAGCTTAAACGGATCATGGCTGCAATTTGTGCCTGGTGAAGAATTTAAGAATACCATAAAGGGGCGTTACGTGCAGATAAGGATGGAATTATTTCCGGATGGTACGCAGATGTATTCTCCGGCTGTTTCTGAAATACATATTATCTATGAACCGGATTTGCCTCCGGCTCCTCCCTCTGATTTTAATGCCGTAGCCGGTGACGGAGAGATTACTCTGTACTGGGAAGCTGTTAATGAGCAGGATGTTGCAGGATATCTTGTATATTACGGTGAATCGCCTGGTAATTATATGGGAACCGGTGCCGAGGAAGGTGATTCGCCGATCGATGCAGGCAAAGTCACAAAATTTACAGTGTCCGGATTAAAAAACAGAAAACTCTACTCTTTTGTTGTAGTTGCCTATGATTCATCCGTTCCTCCCCACAGGAGTATTTTTTCCAGTGAAATAACAATACGTCCCTCCGGGATTAAGAAGTGAAAGCTCTGTCTAAAAGGGAAACGCTGGAACGGGCCCTGGTTGCCTATACTATGGGAGACTATGAGCTTGCACAGGATGTACTTACCGGTTATCTCGAAAAATATCCGGATTTTCCGCTTGCATACAATGTTCTCGGAAACGTATACGGGAAAATCGGTAAATATGAGGCTGCAATCAATGAATTTAAAACGGCCATAGCATTAAAAAAAGATTATCCCGAAGCGTACAACAACCTCGGCGTTGTATATAAGAATGTGCGGAGGTATAAAGAGGCAATAGCGGCATTTGAACAGGCGTTAAAAGAGGCGCCCGATAAATGTCAGATTCATTACAATATCGGTAATACATACAAGGCATTCAAGGATTACCCCAATGCAATAAAAGAGTTTAAACAGGTAATAAAGCTCGACGAAAAGTATGTTGCCGCATACAACAATTTAGGCGTCATTTATGAAGAGCTTGGCAGAGCGAAGGATGCTGTCCGGATATACACAAAGGGTCTTCAGATAGATCCGAACCAGCCCCGTATCAGATACAA
>QILZ01000273.1 GCA_003233545.1 Spirochaetales bacterium | reverse complement strand
ATGCTTAAAACGCGCCGCCAGCGTTCGTTCTGAGCCAGGATCAAACTCTCCGTTATTATTTTATGACCATACCCTAAGGTATAGCCAATCCAATTTCTTCCTTACCTCACTTCTTCTCCCCTTCCCTTATTTATGACAAAGAACAGGCATACAAAAATAACCGGCTTTTAAGCCGATTATCAATGAGTGTTGTATTACACTTTTGCTATGCAGTGTATTTATAATCAAACCATTAAAAAAAGTCAAGGCGCAGATAGAAAATTGTTTTAACTTTTTTTGAACTGAAATTCTTTTTTCTCTATCCTGTCTTCCAGGTCTTTAAGTTCGGCAAGAAGTTCCTTTATTTCCGGTGTATTTTTGGAAATCGTATTTTTATTATTTCTTACAAGAAGATCGTAAACCTTTGTGCCAAGAGCAGAGAACTTCTTTTCTTCCTCTCTTTCTAACTGCATTATTTCATATTTTAAAAGCCCCTTATCACCAAGGTCTTTCGCCTTTGTTTTTGCCTTATCAAATACATCCCTGGAAACAGAAAGGCTCTGATTAATAATCTTCTCCATTCTATCTTTAAAACTCATATCTTCTCCTCCTTAATATTCAACATGGTACCGTTATTTTCCTTTAATTCAACAGAAAAAGCAAGTATTTACTTTGAAAATACTGAATTCCAAACTTCCGGTAAACTTCCGAATCCTGTTCTAAAGTTTCTTGACTAACTCTTCCGTCGGCAGTAAACTTTTATAAACACATCCATAAGCAGAGATACTCATGGTGGTTAAATCAGATTAAAGATTTTGGAGTAATTATGGCAGATTATAAAATTAAGGACCTATCACTTGCGGATGAAGGGAAGTTGAAAATACAGTGGGCGGAATCCCGTATGCCTGTTTTAATGGCCCTTCGAGAGAAATACGAACAGGAAAAACCGCTTGCCGGCATGAAAATAGCCGGATGTCTTCATGTTACAAAGGAAACTGCGGTACTTGTAAAAACATTAAAAGCGGCAGGAGCAGAGGTCAGCTGGAGCGGCTGCAACCCTCTCTCTACGCAGGATGATGTCGCGGCAGCTCTTGCCTCGGAAGAAACCAGCATCTATGCATGGCACGGACAATCCGTGGAGGAATTCTACCAGTGTATCGACAAAACACTCGAAATGAGACCCACTCTTACTCTGGATGACGGAGCCGATCTGATTTTCAGAGTACACAACAAAAAGCCCGAACTTGCAGAGTATATATACGGCGGTACCGAAGAAACCACAACAGGAGTTCATCGTCTCCGCGCCATGGCCGAAGCAAAAAAACTTCTCTACCCCATCGTTGCGGTAAACGATGCGGAAACAAAGCGGGATTTTGACAACATCTATGGGACAGGGCAGTCGTCGTTAGACGGAATAATGCGTGCGACCTCGGTTCTTATCGCAGGTAAGAATTTTGTTATTGCCGGTTACGGACACTGCGGAAAGGGAACGGCAATGAGGGCTAAAGGAATGGGAGCACAGGTTATTGTAACGGAAGTCGATCCGATTCTTGCACTGAAAGCAACTCTGGAGGGCTTTAGAGTTATGAAAATGGAGGACGCCGCTAAAATCGGTGATATATTTATAACTGCGACAGGCATGAAAGATGTTATTACAAGAAAGCATTTTGAAAGTATGAAAGACGGTGCAATAGTGTGCAACACAGGACATTATGACTGCGAATTAAATCTTGTCGAACTGGCTTCCATAACAAAGAACATTACGGAAATCCGACCCAATAACGAAGAATATACTCTTAAAAACGGTAAAACAATCTATGTTCTTGCAAAGGGAAGACTTGTTAACCTCGCAGCTGCCGAAGGCCATCCTTCCGAAGTTATGGACATGTCCTTTGCAAATCAGTTTCTTGCTCTTTTATACCTTGCCGAATCGGGAAAAGATCTGGAAAAAACGGTTCATGACGTATCAAGTGAACAGGATCGGAATATTGCATCTGTTAAACTTAAAACCATGGGGATTAAAATCGATGAGCTTTCCAAAGAGCAGCAGGTATATACAAAAGATTTTACTTCAGGAACTTAATGCAGGTGAAATCGTATGACTGCTGTTAAGGTGCCGGGACACATTCTACCGGCATATATTTGCTGCCGGATATGCGGCAGGTACATAACACACCCGGAAGCAAAAGCGGGAGGGTTCTGTACCGATGAATGTGCGGTAAGATTTACACGCTGTAATACCTGCGGAAAATATTTTCCCCTGAATAAAGGCTATCATAAGATTTACTGTTCGGCAGACTGTGCCGTTAAATACAAAATCGAATACCTGGGCGATAAGAAGATTTTACATATTACGGAGGTAGAAGAGTGAATCTCATATTTCTAGGCCCCCCGGGGGCAGGCAAAGGAACACAGGCCAAAACAACTTCAAAAACATACGGTATATTACATATATCTACGGGTGATATTTTCCGAAAGGCAGTAGCAGACCGGACAGAACTCGGGAAACAGGTAAAGGAAATAATGGAAAGAGGCGATCTTGTTCCGGACAATCTTACCATCAGCCTTGTTAAAGAACGATTGGCAGAGGATGATGTTAAACATGGGTACATTCTGGACGGGTTTCCCCGTACAGTCTTACAGGCCGAGGAACTTGCTGAATTTCAAAAAATAGATGCCGTCATTAATTTTCAGCTGAGCAAAGAAGAGATAATCCGCAGGCTGTCAGGCCGGAGAATCTGCAGCGGATGCGGTGCTATCTATCATATTACCGATTATCCGCCCAGGGTCCCGGGTATATGCGATAAATGCGGAGAAAAACTCTATCACAGGGAAGATGATAAGGTGGAGGCGGTCGAAAAAAGACTGGAAGTATATAATAATCAAACCGAACCTCTTATTTCATTCTACAGAGCAAGAAACTTATTGTACGACATCGATTCCTCTATAAATCCCGAAAACTCCGAACAGCAGATAAAGAAGATTCTGGATAAAATCGGCAGATAGACTACTGCGGATACGTCCCTGCCCTGTTCGGAATATGTCCGAATTCAGCTCTCCCTGTGGGCGGTTCTCCGTATGTTTTGTCATTTTCACCTTTTACTCTGATATTTAACCCTTTAAAAAGGTCTTTTACCTTATCTTTTTCCAGCAAATCATCCGCATTTAAAAGTTCTGTGAAATTTTTATCGTTCCTGTAACCAAGCTCTAAAGATTGACGCAGGTAGGTTAAGCCCTTATCAGGATCTTCTACTTTTGTTAATAGAATATATGCCCTTTTAAACCATATTTCAGCCTGTTTATCATCTATGGAGAGAGAAGTAGAATACGCTTTTAAAGCTTTCGAATAATTCTCGAGCCCCGTATAAGCCTCTGCGGCAGTATTAAGGGCATTATAGTCTTCCGGTTTTGCCTGTATATAGTTGTCGAGATACTTTAGAGCTTCATCAAATTTACCTTCTTCCGTTAAGATTTTGCCGAGGTTATACTCGGTTCCGATATCGTCCGGAGCATATTTCAGCAGTTTTTTAAACTCTTCCGCCGCTTCCGCTTTTCTGTCCTGCTTCCAGAGTATTATGGCCATGTTATTTCTCGCATCTGTATTCTCAGGGGATATTGTTAAGATTTTATTCAGCTCGGAAAGTGCTTCTTTATCTTTGCCCTCCATATGGTAGGAATAGGCAAGACTTGCCAGTATCCTGACATTCTCAGAATCTTTTTTTAAAAGCTCCGCAAGAATTTTATCAGCCGTATCATTCCGGTTTAAGGCGATATAGGAAAGGGCTATGTTGAAACGGGCTTTAAAAAGGGTATTGTCCAATTTGTAAGCCTCTTTGTAATAAAAAACCGCTTTATCATATTTCTTAAGGTCAAAATAGGCATTTCCTATATTGAAATATTCACCTGCAAGATCAGACGGGGTAATTCCTGTAACACACCCCGATAGAATAATAATCAATATCAGTATCAATAGTTTATATCTCATTTTTTCGAATTATATACTATTTTGTGAGCTTTCTGCAAATATCAAATGCCGGTTTCACCGAATTATCCTGATGTCTCTTCTTTTCTGCCGTTCCGGTTAAAAAATCAGCAAATTGGGAGCTTCATAAGCTTCTCATGCTTCAGGTGCCGGAAATAATATACACCCGTTATACATGCATGGATGAAATGAATTATGCCGGGGGGATTCGATTTTCCTCTTGACAGCTCTACCGGCAATCACTACCATAGCTGGAAAACCATGGAAAAGGGAAAGGTCATCGATTCTAAAGATTTCTCAAAAGCACCTCGCAGGGAGAATCCTGCAGACCAGGCAGAAATAACAAAACAGGTGCCGGCAAATTCAGTCGGGATAGTAATCCCTCATGATTATGAATTTGCTCATCCGCCCGATGAAATGGTGCTGGAAAGCGGCAGAAAACTCGGGCCCATTAATATACGCTACGAGACCTACGGGGAATTAAACAAAGAAAAAACCAATGCCGTACTTATTTTGCACGCCCTCTCCGGGGATGCTCATGCAGCCGGTTTCCATAAACAGGATGACAAATCTTCAGGCTGGTGGGACGCCCTGATAGGTCCGGGAAAAGCTTTCGATACCTCGCGCTACTTCGTTATCTGTTCCAATGTCATAGGCGGATGCCGGGGTTCTACAGGACCGGCTTCCATAAACCCCGCGGCGGGGAAACCGTATGGTCTTCTATTTCCCGTAGTAACGATTTATGACATGGTCAGGGCACAGTACGAACTTGTTGCCAATCATTTAAAACTTCCTTCCCTCTATGCTGTAGCAGGCGGTTCGATGGGCGGAATGCAGGCTCTTGCATGGAGCGTACAATATCCGGATTACGTTAAATCCGCTTTAATACTGGCATCCACAGCAAGAATTACAGCCCAGGGAATAGCTTTCGATGCGGTAGGCAGAAATGCAATCGTATCCGATCCCAGGTGGAAAAACGGCAATTATTATGACGGGGAAATCCCCGCGAGGGGCCTTTCGGTAGCACGCATGGTAGGTCATATAACATATCTCTCCGATCTCTCGATGGGAATGAAATTCGGAAGAAAATTACAGACACGGCAGAAATACGGGTATGACTTTACAGATGAATTCGAAGTAGAAAGTTACCTTCATCACCAGGGAGATAAATTCGTAGAACGTTTCGATGCAAATTCATACCTCTATATAACCAAAGCCATGGATTACTTCGACCTCGGAGAAAAATACGGCAGTCTGCCGCAGGCTTTCAGCAGGGCAAAAGCAAAGTACCTCGTAGTATCATTCTCTTCCGATTGGTTATACCCTCCGTACCAGTCGAAGGAGATGGTTTTCGCTATGATGAAAAGCGGCAGGGATGTTTCCTATATCGAGATAAACGCTCCATTCGGGCACGATTCGTTTTTACTGGAAACCACACGGCAGAAAAAAATTATCGAATCTTTTCTGGAAAGTATCGATGTTTAATATAGAGAGACCCCATTTAAACTACCGGATTATAACCGAACTTATAGAAGAGGGAAGTAATGTCCTCGACCTGGGATGCGGCAATGGAGAACTCCTTTATCAATTAAAGAAGGAAAAAAATGTAGCAGGCCGCGGTGTGGATATAGAAGAGCGCATGATTATGGAATGCATATCCAAAGGCATATCTGTCTTTCAGGGCAATCTCGATGAAGGCCTGAAAGATTATGCCACAAACAGCTATGACTATGTAATCTTAAATCAGACATTACAGGTAACCCATAAGCCGGTTCTTGTTCTTAAGGAAATGCTCAGAGTCGGCAAAAAAGCGATTATATCATTTCCGAATTTCGGCCGGCTTAATCTGATATTTCAGCTCTTATTCAGAGGCCGTATGCCCGTAACAAGGGACCTCCCGTATCAATGGTACAATACTCCCAATATTCATTTATGTACAAGAAAGGATTTTGTTGTTCTGTGCAGAGAAAATGACATAAGAATCCTGCGGGAGATAGATACTAACAAGAGCCGTAGAATTAATTCATTTATGGCTAACCTTCGTGCATCGGAGGTAATTTTTATTCTCGAGAAGTCCTTTCGGAAATAACCGGTTATTT
>QILZ01000214.1 GCA_003233545.1 Spirochaetales bacterium | reverse complement strand
AACAGTTTAAGCGATGAAAACAGAAAGAATCTCGAAATACTAATAGAAGAGATGGGCGAGTTTAAAACTGATAATAACGAATAGGGACAGCCTTACATAAGGAACATCCGTGTTGCTTCTTTATGTTTTATTTCTGCTGCCGGAATAGAGATTAACAACTGCTATACAGGATGTCGTCACAATAAGAAGAAACGCTATGGCATTTATCACGGGAGTGGATCCGTCACGCACCTGCAGGTAAAGATTAATCGGCAGAGTGGCATTGGAGCCGACAAGGAACAGGGTCGTATTAAAATTCTCGAAGGACATTAAAAATGCCACTATGGCAGCTCCGATAATAGCAGGACGCAGATAGTTAAGTGTTATAAACCAGATTACTTCCAGTCTGTTTGCCCCGAGATTGTATGCAGCTTCTTCCAGGGTTCTATCGAATTTCTTAAGCCTTGCGGAAATTAACAGCGTAACAATCGTTGTTATAAATGAAAACTGACCAAAAATCACCAGCCCTATCCCCGGGCTGAACATATCCATATTCCAGCCGAATGTATTCTCAAAAAACAAACCTACCGCAGTGGAAAACATCAATATGGATATTCCCAGTATAACACCGGGAATAACCATAGGTGCAAGCATGAGAAAGTAAAGAAGCTTTTTAAAACGGAACTCTTCCTGTTCAAAGAGAAAGGCCGCCATTGTGCCCACAACCGTAGATAGAATTGTGACACCGGCTGCCACCCTGAAGGATGTATAGATACTTCTCAAGTTTATTGCATCATGAAATATACCTATTTTATCAGGGCCTTTACCGAAGAACCAATCCCATGTAAAACCCTGCCATGGAAGAGCCGGGAACATGGAATTATTAAAGGCAAGAACCATAGTCACTACAAGAGGCGCAAATAAAAATACAAAATACAAGACTATAAAAACTTTAAACCCTGTTGTATACGCTTTTGAATTAGGCAATGTTCTTATCATTTTATTACCTTCGATAATTCCTGTTTTGTAAGTTTCAATACTATAAAAATTATTAAAGAAGATAAGAAGAGCAGAAGAAATCCGAATGCAGCACCCTGATTCCAGTTAAAATAAATAATGATCGAATTATAAATTTGCTCTGTAAACCACATTGCATTTTTACCTCCCAGCAGTTTCGGTGTTAAGAAACTTCCCAGCACAAGCATGAAAACAATAATACTGCCGGACATTATCCCCGGCATGCAGTACGGAATGATTATTTTGCGCCATACTGCCACTTTACCCGCACCGAGATCATTGGCCGCCTCGATTAAAGCATCGTCGAGGCTTTCCATAACTCCGATAATCGGCACAATCATAAAAAGCATCGAAGTATAAACAAGCCCGAGAATCATCGTTGCATCATGATACATCATTTCCAGAGGATGTTTTAATATATGCAGTTTAAGCAGAAAATAATTTATTACTCCGCTTTCCCGCAATAGTATTATCCAGCCGTAAATTCTTATCAATTCATTAACCCAGAAGGGAATTAAAATAAGAACCATAAGAAATCCCTGGTATTTTATTTTTGCAAGTTTGGTGATATAAAATGCGACGGGTAATGCAATAATCAAAACTATGAATGTTACTAAAATCGAGTACAGTGCTGTCCTTGCAAATGTTAACCAGTAAATGGGCTCTGTAAAAAAGCTTCCGTAATTTTCAAGGGTAAAGCCTGATTTTCCATGAAAGTCCGTGCCAAGGAAGGACATTCTTAACAGTTCTATCTGAGGTAAAACTATTAATAAAAACAGCCAGAGAAAAACCGGGGTAAAAAAGATTATAAAACCCCATCTTACTTTTATTTTCTCAGATTTCGTCATATACTTTACCACCTGCACCTTTAAAACATACGGCTGCAGAGGGATACCATCCGATTTTTAATTTGTCCTTTTCCTGAAGGTTATCATACTTTCTGTTCTGCGGCAAAGAAACAATAATCTCCCTGCCTGAACCTGAAGGAATCACCAATATCCTGCTGTTTCCTCCGTCGAAAAGAATGGATTTTACTTCTACATCGAGCAGATTTATTCCGCCGGTACTTTCTTTCGGATTTATTATTATCGCTTCCGGCCTTACATACATCTCGAACAGATTACTGCTTTCGAGATCGTACGGTCTATCCAGTTTAAATTCATGACCTTCGTCTGTTACAGCAAAGAATCTACCATGTTCATCTTTTCTTAACCGCACAATAAACTTATTATTGTCGCCCACAAACTGTGCGACAAATGCGGAAACCGGTTTATTGTAGAGATTCTGAGGAGTGTCGAGCTGTTCGAAATAGCCCGAGTGCATAACTGCAACATGATCGCTCATTACCATAGCCTCTGACTGATCATGTGTTATATATACAAAAGTAGTCCCTACTTTTGCCTGCAGTTTCTTAAGCTCCACTTTCATATGCTCTCTCAACTTAAAGTCGAGAGAACCTAAGGGTTCGTCGAGAAGCAGAGCGGTAGGCTCCAGTACAAGACACCGTGCGATGGCAACCCGCTGTTTCTGCCCGCCGGAGAGCTGATTTACCTTCCTGTTTCCGAAACCGGGCAGACCGACCCGTTCCAGCATGGATTCGACCTTCTTTTTAACCTCTTTGCCTCTCTCGCCTCTTCTTTTTAATCCGAATGCTATATTCTCATAAACATTCATCATCGGAAACAAGGCCAGATTCTGGAAAACAAGATTAACAGGCCTTTTATTCGGCTCCACACCGGCCATGTCCATACCGCGAATTTCTATTACTCCGTTCGAAGGCTTATAAAAACCGGCAATCATTCTTAAAAGGGTCGTTTTTCCGGAACCTGAGGGTCCCAGTATAGAAAAAAACTTGCCGTCTTCCACATCGAATGTAACATTGCTTACTGCCGTGAAGTTACCGAAATTCTTAGAAACATTTTTTATGGATAAAGCTATCTCCATATTTTCCTCTCCGCCATTTCTTAAAAGAGAAAACCGGCAGCAAAAGATGCCGCCGGTCACAAACTGTTACTTTGCAGCCCTGATCCTGTCAAGTACCTTTCCTTCCATTTCCTCCAATCCCGGGGGAACCGGCGGATACCAATGAGCCTTTGATAGAGCTTCGGGAGGCAGTCCTCTCTTAAAGTTAGCGGCAATGTCAGGATCGAGATATTTAGCAGCATCTTTAGATGCCGTACCATATTTTTCCTTATTTGTAAACACAGCTGCATTCTCAGGTCTCAGCATAAAATTGATCCATTTGTATGCACCTTCGACGTTCTCCGACTTTGCAGGAATTGCAAAGGTATCCACCCATGCAAGGGCACCGCTTGTAGGAGCAATATAGTCGATATCAGGATTTTCCGCATGGAGTTTCCAGCCTGCCTGTTCCCATGCCATGGCTGCCCATATCTCACCTGACCGCAGTGACTGGAGAAGCTGGTCCCCGTTATCCCAGTAGAACCTTACAACCGGTTTTGCGGCAATCAATTTTTTAGCGATCGCATTAAGGAATTTCTGATACTTTGCCTTATCATTGTAAAGTGCAAAGGGATCATAACCAAAGGAAAACCCCATGCCAATCAGGGTAGGCCTTTTCATCCTGTAGGAAACTCTCCCCTTGTACTTAGGATTCAGAAGGTCCTTGTAATCCTTTATACCGGGCGCTTTAGCCTTATTCACTACAAGGCCGGAAGTACCGTATACATCCGGTACCGCATAGGATTTGCCGTCGACAAGTGTATTCTTCTTTACAGCGGATAGCAGGGAAGGATTAAGCTGGCTTGTATCGACCTTCGAATAGTCGATGGGCTGATATATGTGGTACTGTTCTACCACTGCGGAAATCCTGTCCTGTGAAGGCTGGGCAAGGTCGAAACCTCCGCCTCTGGTAGCTCTTAGTTTGGAGATCATCTCTTCGTTGTTGCTTAAGGTTACTTCCACTGTTATGCCCGTTTCCTTCTTAAACTTCGCTATCATCGAGGGCGGTGCATAACCGGACCATGTAATAAGCCGTAATACCTTATTCTCCGGTGCCGGTGCTTTTGCTTTTCCGGCACTTTCCTTTGTCCCGCCGGCAAATACAGCACCCGCCGCCAGAACAAAAACAGCAAGAACGATAGTGTAAATCTTTTTCATACGTTCACGCTCCTTTATATAGTATTTTCTTATAGTTTATCAACTAATCATTTGAATATCAATACCAATAACTCAAAAAAAATAGAAAAAACTCATATTCGCACATTATTACGCAGATTAACAACAATAAGCGTTCATCTTCATTCTCTTTTAATCATGACCGGTCTTAAAACTTCTTTGGCGGTAAAAATATTAATTCCCGATTCGAGCCTTTATCACATGAAAACCCCTGTCCTCTATAGCTTTTGCAACCCTGTTCTGCAGGTCGTCACCCGGTGTAAGGGCTATCATAAAACCTCCCATTCCGCCACCTGTGAGCTTTGCACCGAATGCGCCTTCTGCGACAGCGAGATCACAGAGATGGACAAGCTTTTCATGAGAAAGTCCCATATCAATAAGAATTTTATGATTATCCGTTATTATACCGCCGGCTTTCTTTAAATCATTTGCAATCAGCGCAGATTTAACTTCCTCAACCTGTTCGCTTATTTTTTTTAATCTGGAAGCATGAAGCTCCGGATCCTTTCTGTTCAGTTCTTCCACAAGACCGTCCAGTACGGCAGTATTTGCAGAAATTCCACTATTGCCGAGCACAACATGTATCGGTTCCCTGACTTTAATTTTTTCCACTATTTTTTTACCATCTTTTAACCGGAAAAGCATTAACCCGCCGTAACACGAAGCGGTATTATCCACCCCGCTCGGCGTACCGTGATAGGCGAATTCTCCCTCCCACGCTATCCGGTTAATCTCATCGATACTCAAGCCCAGCTTAAACTCATCATTTAAAGCCCTTGCAAGGGCGACACAGCCTGCAGCGCTCGCCCCCACACCGCTTCCTGCAAGCAGGCTCCCGCTGAGTGTAATCCTTACCGGATTTTTATCCGTATCGATATTCATAACCTTTAATATCCTGTTAACGGATTCCTTCTGCTGTTCTTCCTTGCTCTTTTTATAACCGGGCACTTCTCTCCTGTTATCTTCTAAAATCCATCCTCTGCCGGAAATTCTTTCCACAACAGCATCTGTCTGATAAGAGATCGATGAAACAATAGCGGGCACACCTTTAAGCACAAACTGATCCCCTATAAGAATAGTCTTGCCATATCCGCTTCCCTTTCCCATTTTTTTCTCCTTGTACGATTAACATATACGATTAACACATACGGTTATTAAGCAGAACACACTAAGCACTGCTCCTAATTATATGTCATAAACTTCAAAAACAGTCAATAATAATCATTAAATGTCAGAAAACAACAGTATCTTTATATTGAAACAGCTATACATTTTGAGTAGAATATACCCATGAACAATTTTAAGGAACTTTTGGAACGGGCAGGGCAGAAGAGCGGATGCATAATCTCCGTTGCACAGGCGGCAGATAAAACAGTCCTGGATGCTGTAAAGAAAGGAACGGAAGAAGGACTTATAAGTGCAATCCTTGTAGGAAACAGAGCCGAAATAAAGAAAAAAGCCGAAGAAACGGGGCTTAAACCGGGTTCATATACAATTACGGAACCCGGACTTCACGAATCACCTGCGGTTACAGCGGTAAGGCTCGTTAAAGAAGGAAAGGCTGATATCCTCATGAAAGGTCTTATTCCCACCGGAGAACTGCTTAAGGAAGTACTACGCAGGGAAAACGGCCTTAACAGGGGCAAGACACTATCCCATGTTGCTGTTTTTAAGCATCCCGGCTATGACCATTTTATATTTGTAACAGATGCGGGTCTTAACATTGCACCGGATCTTTTGCAGAAGAAAGATATTGTTCAGAACGCCATAGACCTTGCAATAAGCCTCGGGGTTAAAGAACCTGTAGCGGCTGCCGTATGTGCAGTGGAGGTCGTTAATCCTGCAATGCCGGCAACAATAGACGCCGCTTCACTTGCGAAGATGAGCGAACGGGGAGTAATAAAAGGCGGCAGGGTAGAAGGGCCTCTCGCTCTCGA
>QILZ01000334.1 GCA_003233545.1 Spirochaetales bacterium | reverse complement strand
CGCCGAAGCATATCCCTTGCCTGTTGAAATTTTATGTCGTTTTCATTGTTTATATCGCCGGAAAGAGCAATTCTATATGCCTGTATTACCTGGGGCATTCGGGAAAAGAGCGATGCTTCCTGTAATGCCCTTTCAGCGGCAGTTTTGATATTGGAATGAACATTATCGAGTATTGACCCTACAAATCTTTCCGATGCGTTCCGGGCTAACCCTCTTTCTGTTTTTATTTCCTTATATACAAGAGTTTTAAACGAGTTTAATGTTTCAAAGTAGCCGGCTATCCCCGCGGCAGCGAGCAGTCCGATAATCGGAACTAAAAACTTAACCCTGGTTTTCATAAAAAGAAGCCTCCTCCGCATGACAAACAGGCATCATCATTATTTTTAATTTTATACATCCCTCTTAACGAATGCAAATCTTTTATGCTTTAATGCGGGGAATATAATATATTTGATATTATGATATATTTATTTGATAAAAAGCAGAAGGAGTGATAACATATATATAAAGATATACGATATTTAAATTGTACGGGGTTGTTATGGTTTTTAAAAAAGTTATGTCTGTTTTTTTATTACTGACCGCATCTTTAACTGTTATTTTTAGTCAGACAGTGTATAAAAAAAAAGATATTGCCGTTTTTAATTTGAGTTATTACCAGTGGAGTATCCCTAACAGGGTCTTAGGCAATGTCGATGAAGAAATCAGAAAGGTATTTGTCGATCTTAATCGTTTTAATGTTATAGGAATGACATACCGCCTCGATACGAACGATGTTAATACGTTCATAGAGAGTATAAAAAAATATAAAGAACAGAATGTCCGGATTCCGGAAAAAGTACAGATGGGAAAAGAATACTTTACTAAAGCAGATATGAACCGGCTTATATCTTCCTTTATTGTAGTGGTACCCTCGGTAGCCTATTTTAATGTGGAAAGAACGGGTTCCGGCGCTCTCGGAAATTACAAGGCTTCACTTAAAATTTCTTTTACCTTTATCGACGTGGAAAAAATAAGAACAATATCCCAGGCATTTGTGGAAACAACCGGATACGATGATAATCCAAATAGTGCTATTAAAAATGCGGTGGAAAATATCCCTAAGAAGCTCGTTTTTGAAATCAGAAAGATACCCGAGTTTCAACTGCGAAGCGGAGTACTGGAGGTAAATGGTGATGAGGTTATTATTGAATTCGGAAGGAATATGGGAGTAAAGATCGGTGATGAGTACTCTGTTATTACCACACGGATACTAAAATCCGGGCAGTCATTCAGCGAGGATAAGGCTTTGCTCATTATAAAAGATGTTAGTGACGAAGTTTCCGTGGCAAAGGTTATTTACAGTAAGGGCAGAATACGGACCGGGGATGTGGTAAAAGAGGTTCCGCTGTTCGGGCTCGATACTACTCCCTATATACACATTGCTGTAAGCGATGGTATATATATTCAAATCGGCATAAGGCAGAGTTTTACACGGGGGTTTTACAGGTTCAGACCCGTTCTCGGACTTGAAATTCCTTTTCCGGCCTACAATTATTCAGGAATTCCTGTTAATACATATCTGGGCGGTGAGATGAGCTTTTATCTCTGGAGGTTCCAATTTGTAACCATGGCCGGAGCGGGAATAGGGGGCTCCGTTCCTGTGAGCAATAGTGACTTCCGGTGGACTCATGTGGGAGGACTTGCCGATATTACGATTTCTTATTTATTTAACAGGAATATGAAATTAGTTCTCGATACGGGTTATTTGGAGTGGATAGGAATCTCAGGGGTATTTAGCTACGGAGGCATTTTTATAGGCGGAGGACTGACAATCAAGTATTGACGAGGAATATTATAGAGGAGGGGTCGAGTGAGTATAAAAAGTGGAGTCTTGTTTTCGATATCGCTGTTTTTATTACTGTTATTTGTTTCTTCCTGTACAACGGTTAAAAGATCTGTTCCGGCTGCGGGAAAAATCGCGGTTCCTGCAAACAGGGTTTATCAGGGCACAGGCAAAAGCAGTTCGCTGATAGAGGCAATAAATCTGGCAAAGATGGATGCGGTAAAAAAGGCTGTAGTGGATCTTATCGGTATTGCCAATGAGCAGGCAAACAGGGATGTTTTAAACGGAGTTTTGTATAACACTAAAAACCCGAATGCCTATATAATGGAGGATACGTATAAAACGCTTAGAAAGGATAAAATCGGAGATAATTATATTATCGAGTGTGAAGTTGCGGTAAACGGCGAGGCCTTAAAAAATACACTTAAAGCGAACGGCCTGCTTGGCGGGGAAATTATAACGAAGAAGAAGCAGACCGAAAGTGCAGCGGCGGCGTCGGGTTCGCAGACTAAAGCAGAAGCATCGGCAGTACTTAAACCGGTGCAGGAGGAGTCTGTTACACCAGGAGAACAGCAGATTATACGGAAATATGTTCAGAATATGACCTATATGGTTTATTTCAATGGCAGTTCGAAAGAAGATTTGTTTTATATGAAAGCTGCCGTAGGCATGGCAAATGAATATCTCGCATCCCACTCCATGGAAGCTGTCGATTTTAATCAGATCGAAAAGCTTAAAAAGGATCAGCAGAGAGTTTATGAGGAAGAAACAGGAGAATCGATCAGTATCATACAATGGATTGCACAGAAGTTAAATGCTGATGTATATATAGAAATAGACGGAATTACGAACGGAGAACGGGCGGGTAAAAACTTTTACGGCCAAGCCAGTATAACACTTAAGGTTTTCGAAGCTTCCACCGGGAGGCTTTTAGGTTCTGTCCCATGGAACAGTCCCAGGACTTTCAGTACATCTTCGGAACAGACGGCACGAATCAATGCAATTCAGACGAGTGTTTATAAGGCCATGCCGATTGCGATACAGCAGGCACAGGCTTATATGGCGAAAGCTCTTCGCAATGGTATCAAGTATGAGCTTATAGTTCAGAATACGGCTGATACAAGATTGATGAGCAGGTTCAGAAGAAAGCTTAAAAAACGGGTTAAGGATGTAAGAACCGTATCGCAGTCTGCCCGGGAGACAAGGTATCAGGTATATTTTATAGGCTCGCTTGAGGATCTTGTCGATATAATTTATGATGTTGCGGAAACTGTTCCGGGGCTCGAAAATATGGAGCAGGTCCTCCTGCGCGGAAAAACCGTTACATTTGATACGGGAATTTAGACAGAGGCGTTGCCTTTGATTAATATTTTCTTTAGTAAGGAGTAAGATAATGAAAAAACTTATGCTGCTGCCTCTGACGGCAATAGTTGTTTTCTTTTCATCATGCGCCGGATCCCCGAAGGTAGAAAAACCGGCAATGATTCAGGAAGCAAAACCGGAGATTATCGACGATCAGTATCATGGCGCACGTGAAACACCGGATTGGGTTTTCCTCGATGAAAGTGAGCTTCTCTCTAAGGAGAAGAACTACTATGTATTTAAATTCCAGGATACGGGACAGGATCTTAACGGATTAAAACTCTGGACAAGAGGTTTTACGGCGTCTTCGGAGATAGCACGTCTTGTTTCCACAAAGGTTAAGGATAAATTTGTCGGAGCTGCAGCCGGTGACAAAGATAAACTCGAAACATACATGGAAGAAGTTGTAAAGAGCATATCAAAGGCGCAGTACTCCGGTGCAATGAAAAAAGCATCGTACTGGTGGGAGATCAGAAAAGTAAAGGCGGACGGTTCCGTGGAAGAGTATTATGAGTATTATCTTCTTTACTATGTACCGAAGGATCAGATAGATAATGCGATAGAGCGTGCACTGCAGAATGCGGATAAAAAAGTAAAGCCGAAGAGTGAGGATGAGAAAACCGCCCGTTCCAGGGTAAAGGAAGCCTTCGGAAACGGCCTGTAAACGACAGTATAACCCGGAGGCCGTACTTCAGGTACAGCTTCCGGAATTGGGTTGTAAGGAGATTTTCGGTTTTGTGTTCTAATATGTGCATAGAGTTCCGTGGGTTTGCCGCGAGATGTTATTTACGGAGGATAAACGTTGAAATGGTCTAAGAGCGGTTTCTTAAGAGTAAGGTTATTGCTGCCTGTAAGTATATTATTTATCTTACTTTTCGGATGTGCAACAACTTCACAAAAATCAATTAATAGTAATGCAGTGAGGAAGCCGCCGGACTGGGTATTTACTCCTCCTTCTCCGGACAATCAGTACATGTATTTTACCGGATCAGGGACAAGCAGGACAGGCGATATTGCAGAAGGGGAACGGATTGCCGGGGGAGTTGTGCTGGATGCAATCATGCGGTATCTGGGCGTGGAAATAACATCGAAAACAACGGCTGTTGCAAAGGGTTCGCTCGATTCATTTAAAACAGATATCACCGAGACACTGGTCTCTAAGAGCTCCGGAAGAATTACGGGATTAAAAGTTTCTGATCGATGGGTAGAGAGGAAAGCAGGCGCAGTAACGGTATATCTTCTCGTTAAGTACAACAGGATAGAACTTCTCAAGGAGAAGAAAAGGATAGAAAAGCTCTTTAAAGAGAAAATAGAGGCTGTAAGCGAACCGGAAAAAAAAGGCGATGAACTTACGGAAAGAAAGAGCTATTACAGGGCGGCGATAGAGTATATAGAAGCATCTGCCGCAGCTTTTAAATCAGGCATAGAAAATGCGGATGTCAAATTCGAACGCACCGTAAATAAGGCAAAAGCGGCACTTGCCAATATATCCATAATAAAACTTAACGATAATCTGACAGGGTTTGCAGGCAAGGCTCTTAAGGAACCATTTAAGGTAAAAGTAGTTTCGGGAACAACCCGGGAGGATACCGGAATCCCGGATGTCGGTATAAAAGTTACATATAAGGTATTGACCAAAAGGGACAGGAAGAGGATTAAGAGTGTACTTATTAAAACGGATAAGAACGGATATGCGTCGTTTTTACATCCGATTCCTCAGTTTGTAGGATCCGGAAACGTTACGATGATGGTAGATATAACCTCCTATCTCGGGATGCTGGAAGGTGTTCCTGTGAAGCTCCAGGACATGGTGGACAGCCTGTCGGAAGCTGCGGCGAAACAAAAGGTTGTTTTTCATTTTAACATATCTTCGTTTGCAAAAAATATAGCTACCGGAATTGTAGTTGCCGATTTAGATGCATCCGGAAAACCGATTAAGGAAACGGAAACAGAAAACGGTTTGCTCGGGATTATGACAGGCGCCGGTTTTAAGGTTTCTTCTCTACCGATTAAGAGCTGGAAAATAATCGGGAAAAGCGACAATACCGTTATTTCCATGCTTTCCGGAGTTTCCGGTGGTAAGGTAAAAAGAGTCGTATTCGGTTACGGAAAAATATCCGGATATGAGCAGGATAAGGAAACTGTAATTGTAAAAGTTACGGGCACGGTAAAGGTTGTGGATCTCTCCACAGGGGATATCCTCCTTTCCGTGGATAAAACGAAAAGTGCCCTCGGTTCGAATGCATCGACAGCGCTTTCTACGGCTTTTTATAAACTCGGTGAAGATTTAGGTAAAGAACTTGTTAACAAACTTCGGTGATAATTTATAACAATTTCAGCGTAAATTAGCGCCCTCCGGCAGGTTCTGCCGGAGGGTTTTTAATCCCGGCCAGTAATGCGGAAGGATTATTCGATATGATTCCGGCAATTCCCAACCCGATGAGCCGGTTCGATTCGGCTGTGTCATTTACTGTCCATGCAATAACAGGGTTGTGGAAAATATTTTTATTCAGGTAAACGGATACAGGATTGATTAATTTGTAGTATGGCTGAATAAATGAAAATCCGGTAAAAAGCCTTCCCGCACCATATCTTAGTATAAACGGCAGCCTTTTACTCCTCGAGTATATTAAAGAAGTGGGCAGGGCAGGGGCTGTTTTTTTAAAGGCTTTTATGGAAAAAGGATTAAATGATGAGATAATACAGCTCTTTTCCAATCCGAAGTATTTTATCGTATGGAAAAGTTTTTCTTCAAGAAGGCCGGTTCGTATTTTTTCGGATTTTGTCTCTATATTGTAATATACCTTATTTCCCAAAAGTTCGAATACATCCTTAAGAAGAGGTATGCGTTCATCTTTAAACTCCCGGGAAAACCACGATCCGA
>QILZ01000406.1 GCA_003233545.1 Spirochaetales bacterium | reverse complement strand
GGTATCGAAACCTGGATAGATGCACTTGAATATATTCTCTCCGGTGCATCTACAATTCAGGTAACAACCGGAATAATACATTACGGATACAGAATAGTGGAAGATATGATAGAAGGTTTATCGGACTTTATGATGTCGAAGGGTATCGAAAAAGTGGCAGATCTTGTAGGCCGGGCGCTTCCTTATCTTGTGGAAACCGATGAGTTCGATCTTAAACGACAGGGAATAACTGACTATGATCTTGACAGGTGTGTGGGCTGCGGGCAATGCTATATCGTATGTAATGATTCTGCAGGGCAGGCGCTTCAATGGGATTCCGAAAAGAGAAGGCCGAAACTTATAGAGGATAAATGTTTAAGCTGCATGGTGTGCAGTTTTGTATGTCCTGTGGACGGTCTTATAACGTACAGGGAAATGCCTTCGACCTGGAAAAGACGGGAAACTGAAACTTTAGGCAGGGAATTACAGGGCCTGTTAAAGCTCTGATTAAAATTAGAGCCGGGAAGAGGTTCTTATTGACAGGAGGTATTTTTATGAGTCTATTAATTAAAAACGGTCTTATCGTTACATCTGCCGGGCGGTTTACCGGAGATGTTTATGTGGAGGGGGAAAAGATAAAGGCCATTGGGAGTGATCTTAAGTACAAAGCCGATGAAATTATAGATGCTGCCGGCATGTACATTCTCCCGGGCGTTATCGACCCGCATACTCACCTGGAGATGCCCTTTATGGGAACAACCACAAAGGATGATTATAAAACAGGAACAATTGCAGCTGCATGCGGCGGTGTAACTACAGTGGTGGATTTTGATATTCAGAATAAAGGTGAGTCCATACATGACTGTGTGGAGAGGAAAAAAGGATGGGCAAAGGATAAAGTGGCAATCGATTTCTCTCTTCATCCCGGAATAACAGATCCGACACCTGAGGTAATTAACGAGATTAAGGACGCGGTTTTAGAGTACGGGACACCGAGTTTTAAAATATTTATGGTTTATGATTTCAGGGTGGATGATGAGACTATGATAAAACTGCTTAAGGAAACAAAAAAGTACGGCGGCCTTGTCCAGGTTCATGCGGAGAATTTCTATATTGTTAAGTATATGAATGAAATACTTGCTGCGGAAAACAAACTCAGGCCGTACAATCATGCTCAGAGCAGGCCCGTTATTGCAGAAGAAGAGGCTGTCGCACGGGCGATTAAGATGGTTGAACTAACCGGTTCGAGAATCTATATCGTTCACCTTTCTTCGATGCGGGGGCTTTTTAAAGTTAAAGAAGCGAGGGATCAGGGACTGGATATTTTTGCGGAAACGTGCCCTCAGTACCTTCTCCTTGATGATGAAAGGTATAAGGAACCCGGGTTTAACGGAGCTAAGTATGTTATGTCTCCTCCTTTGCGCAGCAAAGAAAACCTGAATGCCCTCTGGACAGGTCTTAAAACAGGAGATCTGCAGGTTGTTGCTACCGATCATGCCCCCTTCGATTTTAACGGCGGTAAAGATATGTTCGGAAAAGATGATTATAAAAAAATTCCAAATGGAGCTCCGGGCATAGAGACGCTTCTTATGCTGCTCCACACGGAAGGTGTTGTAAAGGGAAGAATAAGTCTGGAAAAGATGGTGGAGGTGCTTTCTACTAATACGGCACGAATGTTCGGTCTGGAAAGTAAAGGTGAAATTGCCGCAGGAAAGGATGCTGATATTGTTATATTTGATCCTGACCGGAAGTTCACTATAACGCAGTCGAAGCTGCATATGAATGTGGATTACACCCCATATGAAGGAATGGAGATGAGAGGAATGCCGTATCTGGTATATTCCCGCGGCAGACAGGTAGCAAAATGGCAGGATGACCACGTGGAATTTACCGGAAATGCGGGGTGGGGTAAATTCGTGAAACGTGCACCCTTTAAAGGTTTTTAGCCGCAGGCTTCAGAAAAAACTATAAAAATTATAAGCCGGGGACTACTTCCCGGTTTTTTTATTGTATTCATTAAATACCCTTTCTTTATGATTTTTAAGGTGCTGTATTAAATTTTCAAGGGTGCGTTTGTTATCTTTTTTCTTCATCATATCTATAATTAAACGATGTTCGTTTATACTGGTTTCCGCGACTTTATAGTATTCATCTCCTTTTTCTATTGTCCGGAAAATATCGATTAGTATCTTTGCTATTGACAGCAGGTAGGGAATCCATGGATTGCCCGATTCTTCGTACAATATTTCATGGAAAGCAAAATCCGATTTCATAAATTTTTCCCTGTTATGAGATTCGAGGTCTTTCTGCGATTTATCAACTGCATCTTCCAGCTTCTTTACTATAGAGGTGTCGTCCCTGGCCATTATTCTCTGCAGGGCGAGTACTTCGAGACTCTGCCGGATTTCGAAAATGGATTCGAATTCCTCCCAGGTTATCTGCCTTATATAGTAACCTTTCCAATGGATTTTTTCCAGTATTCTGGATTCGACCAGTTTGGATAGGGCTTCCCTGACCGATAAGCGGCTTACCCCGTATTTTTCCGCAAGCTCCGCATCATTTATCCTGTCGCCTGCTTTCCAGTAGCCGGATATTATTCCTCTTCTGATCGCCTCATATACATTTTCCGCTCTGCTCGTTTTTTCGAACAATGGAACCAAAAATTCTTTTTTTTCTAACATCACCGAACCCCTTATAGAACTACAAACAAAATTATAGCATAAATAGATTTATTTTTAAAAATAAAATAAAAAATAATACCGTACCTTTATACCGTAAGCGATGCAATTATGCCGCATATTGTTTTTGTACCATCCGGGGGTATATCCAGATGAGTAACCATCCGTATTGTGTTATTGCCTGTGGTACTGACAAGAATACCGCTCTCTTTGAGTTTTAAAGTAATTTCCCCGGCAATGTTACCGGCGGTTTTAAAGTAAATAATATTCGTCATTATTTTGTCAGGTTCGACTGCGGCCCAGGATACCTGCGAAAGAGCTTCTGCAATAAGCTTCGCTCTTTTATGATCCTCCGGGATTTTAGAAATGTTATGTTTAAGAGCATAAATGCCTGCAGCAGCCAGCACTCCTGCCTGTCTCATACCCCCTCCGAGCATTTTTCGAATACGGCGTGCTTCATCGATAAATCCCCTGCTGCCGCATAGCAGTGCTCCGACAGGTGCCCCTAAGCCTTTGGAGAGACAGAAAGTTACGGTATCGGTATATTTGCAGACTGTACCGGGTTTAAGGCCGGATGCGTAAGCAGCATTAAAAAGCCGTGCACCATCCATGTGAACGGTGAGGTTATTTCGATGAGCAAAATCACTTATCTCTTTTAATGTATCGAGTGTATAAAAAGTTCCGCCGGCAAGGTTGTGTGTATTCTCCAGAACAACCATCCTGGTTTTTGCCATATAGTAGATATCAGGGCGCAATACGGATTTTAACATATCCGGATTAAGAATACCGTCTTCCGTCTGCACGGTAACCGGCAGAGAACCGGCAATAGCAGAAGCAGATGCAAGTTCGTAATGGACCATGTGCCCGCGGGAGTCGATGATAAACTCGTTTCCCCGTCCGCAGTTTAACATAGTGGGAATAAGATTTCCCATCGATCCCGATGTAACAAAGAGAGCTTTTTCCTTGTTTGTTATTTCGGCAGCTATTTCCTGAAGCCGGTTTACAGAAGGATCTTCTCCGTAAACATCATCTCCTACTTCCGCCGCGTACATCGCTTTACGCATGCCCTCCGACGGTTTTGTTAACGTGTCACTTCTTAAGTCGAATATTCTCATAGTTTTAACTCCCGGTTAAAATATCCGCACCTGTAGAAGCTGTAAAATGCTCCGTTTTCGGGATACTATTCATCTTCGAAATGCAATTCGCTGTCTATTACGAGGGAAACAGGCAGCAGGACAAGGCGTAGTATTTCTTCCTTTTCTATTTCTATTCCCGCTTCATCGAGAACTTTAATAAAATCCCTGACACGTTCTTTTTTATCGACTATTCCCGTAATAAGTATGGAATACCTTTCTCTCTGTTCTTTCTGCTTTATAATGCCTCTGAAAAGAGAAAATTCTTCCTGAAGGATCTTATCGAGATTAAAACCTTCAAAAAAAGAGGCTTTTTTTATTCCGCAGCTTGTAAAAGCCAGAAAAATATCATCCTTGTATTCATTTTTAAAAAGCTGGATTATAAGAAAATACATAATATCCTCCTGTAGATTAATCTTTCATGTTGATTTCACCAGCCCTGCCGAGACTGAATTTTGTTAGTAAGGGGCCAATAATTTCCGTTATTATTGTCGTAAATAGAAGGAGATTGATTATTGTTGTAGCCATATCTATGCCTGCCTTACCGTAAGTGCCTGTTCCGAACTTTTTCTGAACAGCAAGGGAAAGTGCTATGGCGACTCCGACCTGGGGCAAAAGGCTGAAACCTGTAAATTTCTTTATAACCTTTGGTGCTTTTCCAAGGAATGCTCCGATAGTTGCTCCTGTGATTTTCCCCGAAAATCTTGCCGCTGTATAGATAAGCCCCAAAACACCTATTTTGCCTATAAGCCTTATATTAAGACGAGCTCCTGCGAACATGAAAAAGAGAGGCAGAAATATCGGAGAAAAATTATCTATCGTCCTTTGAGAACGGTTTGCAAGCATAGGATTAATATTAGCAAGTACCGCACCCAGAGTCATTACCGCGAGAAGTTCGGATAGTTTAAAATGTTCCGCAACACCCATTACAAGCAATATGGAAGCTGCTATTCCTATGGTAAGTTCGTCCAGCAACCTGATTTTTTTGAAAATAACATAGTACAGGAATGCAACGGTTCCTCCTAAGATTAACGATAGAGTTATTTTGATCAACGGGGTGATGATTATTTTGGCAACCGACAGATGAGTTCCGGTAAGTATGCTTGTTGCAAAGAGAGAGGCAAAAACATAAATCGTAAGTGCGATGGCATCGTCGATACCAACTACTGCAAGAACGGTAGATGTTAAAGGGCCCTTAGCCTTGTACTGCTGTATAACGAAAACCGTTGCGGCAGGTGCCGTTGCGGATGCGATAGACCCGAAGATTAAAGCTCTGTATAGAGCTGAGGGATCGATTAGATATGTAACAAGGGTTACAAAAAGAAAAGCGGTAAAAGCTTCGAAAAATGCAATAAAAAATATTGATTTTCCGAGTTTGGAAAGCGTTTCCCGGTTTAATTCGACTCCGATACTGAATGCGATTATTCCCAATGCGAGATCGGATACAATACTGAAATTGTTTATTACCTTCAGGGATAAGAAGTTAAACAGTGAGTAACCTGCCAGTACTCCGACAATAACATAACCTGTTACCGCCGGGAGTTTAATCTTATCCACAAACTTTTTTGTTGCATAAACAATTACCAATGAAACGGCGAGATAGATCAGAGTTCTTACTTCCATTTTCGTATCCTGTAGAAAAAAAAGTATCTGTATTTAATAAATATAATTATAGCCCTTTGAAAATATTAAAAATTTCTTCCTCTGTACTGCACGCTGTTAATTTCTTTCTTCTTTCGGGGTTCTTAATGATAAGAGTAAGCTTTGCAAGCAGCCGGAGGTATTTTTCCTGCATGTTATCAGGTCCTGCTATAAGAAAAATGATCTGAGCAGGTTTGTTGTCGAGAGATTCCCAGTTAACTCCGTTTTTATGGACCCCGATTGTTATAAAGAATTCATTGATCTCCGGTACTTTGGCATGTGGAATTGCAACCCCGAACCCTATACCTGTGCTTACAATGGATTCACGTTTTAAAAGGTCTTCTGTAAGTTTGGCCGGATTTGTTACTTTACCGTCGACCGAAGAAACAGAAACAAGTTCATCGATAACCGACCTTTTTGTGTCGGACTTAAGAAATTTAATTCTCTTTAAACTTATGTAATCCATAAGATTCATATTCATGGTAAACTCCTGAATTAATATTATAAATAATACTGTTAATTGTCTAATATAAAAAGAAAGGATTCGAAAAACAATGTTATTTTCTTTATTTCGATTTTATAATATAATATTTCGTTCTATGTAAACAGTCCGGTAATAATGTGCTTTTAAAAAGATAAAAGGAGGAGTTCAT
>QILZ01000390.1 GCA_003233545.1 Spirochaetales bacterium | reverse complement strand
GAGCAAAAGGGACATACACGGAAAGAAGCGATATCGATCTTGTTGTTACAGGCGAAAATATCGACCGTTTTCTGATAGCCCGAATTTTGCTTGGTTATAGATGAAAGTGATTTACCTTTCAAGGTGGACTTGCAGGATTATCATGCAATTAAGAATAAAAACCTGATCGAGTACATTGACCGGGCGGGAAACGAGCCAAATTGGAGATGTACCTTCCCGGTTTAAGTGATAGGACTTGAGATCGTTTGTTATGCCCATGCAGACTCGCATCACAAGAATATTTAAGTTTCCGTATGAGTATATTGACCACAAGCAAAACTGATGTTATTGTCAGGGCATGAAAGTGTTATTAACCGGGGGCGCCGGTTTTATAGGTTCTCATTTAGCGGCAGCGTATATAAAAGCCGGTTATGATGTAGTAATAGTCGATAACCTTGCCTCCGGCAAGCTTGAGAATGTACCGGATAAGGCAAAACTGTATATCCTGGATATCGATGCCCCGGAACTTGAGAAAATATTCGAGATAGAGAAACCCGATATTGTAAATCATCATGCCGCACAGATCAGTGTAACCATATCCGCACGGGATCCTGTAAGGGATGCACGGACAAACGCACTTGGTTTGTTAAACGTTCTGAACAATACTGTTAAATACAGGATTAAAAAGTTTATATTTATTTCCTCCGGCGGGGCAATGTACGGCGATGCGGATGTTGTTCCGACCCCGGAGGAATATGAAACCAGGCCTCTCTCTCCGTATGGAATACACAAACTTCTGGGAGAACATTATCTTCGTTTTTTTCACAATCAGTACGATCTGCACTACACTGTTTTACGGTATTCGAATGTATACGGGCCGAGACAGGATCCTTTCGGGGAAGCCGGTGTAGTTGCAATATTCACCAACAATCTCCTTAAAAACCGCACGTCTAAAATTTATGCATACCCTGAAGAACCCGAAGGTATGATAAGGGACTATGTCTATGTAAAAGATGTGGTAAGGGCAAATCTTCTTGCCACGGAAAATGAAAAAGATATTACAGTAAACATCGGAACAGAAAATGCTGTTAAGACAAATCAGCTTTACAGGATGCTCTGCACCATAACCGGCAATAATCTTAAACCCGAATTTGCAGAGGCAAGACCAGGTGATTTAAAAGTAAGCTGTTTAAGTAATAAAAAGGCTAAAAAAATATTAGGCTGGAAACCGGTATATACCTTGGAAGAGGGATTATCGGAAACGGTAAAATACTTTAATTCTCTATAGGGCAATAAAAAGGAGGTGCTTCTATATGGCAAAGGTAGTAGAGCAGGAGCTTTACTGTACCGTCTGTGGAGCAACTAAGGATATTCCTCTGTGCTGCGGGAAAGAGATGGAGTTGGACGGTATAATTTTATTTTGTTCAACCTGCGGGAGAGAAATTAAGGTTTCGAGGCATTGCGGCAAAGAGATGTTAATAAGGAACAAAGTGATAGACCTTAAAAAAGAAATATTCGGAAAGTTGTAATGATCGGAATACTATCATGTCCCGGCGGCAAGCACTTTGCCGACAGTATTGTTACTCATCTGGTAACCATTTTTAATCAGAAACACAGGGAAAAAATAGATGTCCTTTCCGAGAAATACGGACTTTCCAAGGATGAACTGCATGCAAGACTCAACCTGTATCAGGATATACTTCCCGTTCGTTTTCGTTCGGCCGGTATAACACCGCAGCAGCAGAAATCAAATATTAATATACCTGCAAAATTTACAAAATTTGCAAACGGCGAATTCAAAACAGAGATACTTACCACTGTAAGGGATTATAACATCTATATTGTACAGGATGTGGAAAATCATCATCCTCTTAAATTTAACGGCTGCGAAGAACCGCAGACACTTTCCGTAAATGATAACATTATGTGCCTCTTAACCACCGTGGATGCGGCACTGCAGGCCGATGCAAAAAGGGTGACTGTGGTTATTCCTACATATCCGTATTCACGTCAGCATCAAAAAAAGGGCAGAGAGGGCCTTGCCGCATCCAGAATAGGGCAGATCCTGGAATACTTTGGAGTTTCCAGAATAATAACACTCGACATCCATTCGAAGGAAATAGAAAACAGTTTTAATCATTTAAGGCTGGAAAACCTCCATGCATCCTATCAGATGCTTAAGGTTCTCTCCTCTGTAATAGATTTAAAGGATGAAAATCTTATAATTGTTTCTCCGGATACAGGCTCCGTTCTCCGAAACAAATTCTATTCCTCGACGCTCAAACGTCCGCTTGGAATGATCTACAAAGAACGGGACTATTCCAGAACATCACGAAGTGCCAATAAAAACAATATTACAAAGATGAAGCTTTTAGGCAATGTAAAGAACAAGAATGTTTTTATGTGCGATGATATGCTGGGTACCGGCGGAACCCTGTTAAAAGCCATGAGTCTGCTTAAAAAGAGAGGCGCCAATAAAATAGTAGCCGCGGTGAGCCTCCCCTTTTTCAGCGGTTCCGCAATAGATGTTTTCGATCAGGCCTATCGTGATAACCTGTTCTACCGGGTAATCGGTACAAATGCGGTCTATCACAGCGAAAAGACACTGATGCGGAAAGAATGGTATTTAAGTGCCGATGTATCCAATCTCTTTGCAAAAAGTATTTACAGACTTCATTACAACAGAAGTTTAAGCTCGCTGTTAGACAACAGGGATATGATAAACGAACTTCTGCGCAAAAACTGATAAACTCCTATAAATTACAATCTTAATATTTCATTAATACTGTTTAAGAGCCCGGTAATATCATTTTTTCTCATCTCAGCCATATGAGCGATTCTGAAGGTTTTCTCCTTTAATGCACCGTAGCCATTGGATATTACAAAACCCTTTTCTCCCAGTTTCGTATTTAACTCTTTTACCGATATACCTCTTGTGTTCTTTATGCATGTTACCGTATTCGATGCATACTTCTCGTCGGGGAAAATATCAAAATACTTCTTTACCCAGCTTCTGACATACTCTGCAAGTTCAATATGACGCTTAAACCGGTTCTCCAATCCTTCTCTTAATATCCTATCCAGCTGAAAATCCAGTGCAAACATATGAGGAATCGAAGGCGTGGAAGGATACTGAAAATTACGTTCCCTGATATATTTTAAAAGAAGCAGCATATCAAAGTAATAACCTCGATTCCCGACCGTACCGGCACGTTTAAATGCCTTTTCAGAAACAGAGGCAATACTTAAGCCCGGAGGCAGCCCGAGAGCTTTCTGGCTCGAAGAAACACAGATATCGATACCGAGCTTATCCACTTCCACCTTTACTCCGCCGAGGGATGATACGGTATCCACACACCATACAACATCCGGATATCTTTTAAAAACCGGAGCCAGTTCTTCTAAGTGATTCATAACCCCGGTCGAGGTTTCATTATGTGTTACCGTTGCAACATCATATATCCCGGTGGAAAGATACTTCTCCACAATATCCGCACTAAGCCCGTTTCCCCATTCAACTTCGTGCTTATCCGCTTTAATTCCGTTAGCCTTTGCAATCTGAAACCATCTGTTTCCGAAGGCCCCTACCGAAAAAACCATAGCCCGCTTAACCGTTGTATTTCTGACAGCCATCTCTAAAAGGCCTGTACCGGAGGATGTGGAAAAAATAATGTCATTTCCCGTGTACATCAATTTCCGCATTTTTTCCGTGACCCTCTTCTGAAGCTCACTGTACTCCGCCGAACGATGCCCGATCATCGGAGTGGAGAGGATGTCCAGAACCTCCCTGTCCACTTCCACAGGCCCGGGAATAAATAATTTTTTGTGTATGCTATTACCAGTGCTCATGAGAAATCAACTCCTTTTATTTTAGTAGGAGCCGATTATAACTCGAAATGACGGAAAGGAAAATCCCTATTCGTAAATATTTTAAACTGTACCTTAGCCTGCTCTATAAGCATATCGATTCCATGAACGACCCGGCAGCCTGCCTTTAAAGCACGCTTTAAGAATACTGTTTCTTTCGGCTTATAAACCATATCGTACACGATCTCTTTTCCAGTAAAAGCATAATCCGGCAATGGATCTCCGTTGATATACGGCTCCATACCGACACGCGTAGCCTGAACAATAATGCCGCTGTAACTCTTTACTTTATCCGCCGTTTCTAAAGCCGAACCCTGACCGGTGCCGGACCATGAACAGCCGGTTTCCGCAGCAAGCTTCTCTGCCCTTTCTGCCGTCCGGTTTAAAATAAGCACATCGATACCTTTGTTAACAAGTGCATAAACGGCGGAACGTGCGGCTCCTCCCGCACCTATCACTGTCGCCTTTAAACCCTCCGGGATATTTCCGGCAAACATGCGCATCAGGGGCCTTAAAAACCCCTCCGCATCCGTATTAGTCCCATAGAATTTACCCTCTTTTAAAAAGACAGTATTACATGCGCCTATCGATTTAACGGTTTCATCGGTTCCGTATAAAAAAGGTATAATTGTTTCCTTATGCGGAATGGTCACGGATATCCCTTTTACCCCGAGAACCCTGACAGCCTCCATAAACAAATTCAGATTATCAACAAGGAACGGAACATACACGGCATCCAGACCAAGCTTTATATAACCCTTGTTATGGATAATGGGTGATGAGGTATGCATTACAGGATTTCCTGCGACACCGTAAACAGATGTTTTTTCGGTTATCATTGAAAATCTGTAAAGGCCGGTCATATCATCCGGCGGAATATGCCCGGGAGCCGCTCCGCTTTTATTTTTAGATGTGTACGAAATAAAAGATCCGAGCTTCCCTGCGAGTATTCTTGTCGGCACGCCGTAATCGCCCATTCCGATTAGTATTTTACGTGTACCTTTAAGTTCTTCATATGCCTGTAAAAGCCGCAGGAAATCTCCGGAATTTCGGGGAAGAAGCGCCGCTTTCGCTATCTCTCCGCTGTTTCTCGGTATACGTGATACAACGGCGGCAATATCCGCAGGTACACCGGTAAAATCATGAATAGAACGTATAACTGTTATTTTCGATTTCTTAACGGCTTGTTCTATCACAGTATCGGAATTATCATGCTCCAGATCGATATAACTGTAATTCCCTTTTAATCCGGCTAACAGTACTTTTCTTCGTTCACCTTCGTCACCTGTAAACCGGCCTCCGTCGATCTTTCTGCGAAGGGTTAAAATAACAGGCAGGCCGGCTGCATCGGGAAATCTTTGTAAATCTCCATACCCGGATTTATCCATAAAATCCGCTCTTAATTCGACAAGATCCATTTTCCCCCTGTACCGGTTAATTATATCCAGGTTTTCCTTAAGAGTGCTTTCCGTAACAGAAAGACAGAGTAAACTTTTCTTCACCGTTTTTATCCTTACCCGTATTGTTACTTAAAATATCATCGAGAATCAAGATATTTTTAAAAACACCTTTGCAAACAAGAAAAAATACCTTAAATTGCACAAATACCATGATAGCAACATTAATCAACAGTTTAACCGTAATAATAGGTTCGATGTTCGGTCTTCTGTTTCATAAAAGTATCAGCGAATCGTACAAAAAAATAGTATTCACCGCTACAGGTCTTATTGCTGTTGTACTCGGGCTTAAAATGTCCTTTGAAGGAACAAAAATAATTTACCTGGCCTTTTCCCTTATTCTCGGCGGTATTCTCGGCGAATGGTGGGATATAGAAGGATGGATTCTGAAATTCGGTAATTTATTAAGAAACACTTTTGCAAAAAAAGAATCCGATAAAGATTTTGCCTACGGTTTTTTAGATGCTTCGGTTATTTTCTGCGTAGGTGCCATGACCCTTGTCGGAGCATTTAAAGCAGGTGCAGAGGGAGATTACACATTACTGCTCACAAAATCAATAATGGACGGATTTATGGCCATGATGCTCTCATCGGCTTTAGGGCCGGGTGTAGCTTTCTCTGCGATTACAATCCTAATCTATGAGGGCGGGTTAACATTGACATCGATATGGCTTAAGCCGCTCGTTAATGACCTTGTGCTCTCCGAGCTGACAGGCATAGGAGGCATCCTTGTGGTAATGGTAGGAATAAACTTACTCGGTATTGCTGAACTCAAAACCGCCAATTTTATACCCGCTTTAATTCTAATTCTCATTTTTGTTGCTCTTAACCCCTATCTTGCTTTTCTTCCCATGTAAGTTATTACAGATTTTAAAGTACCCTGGAACCCGGTTTTACATAAGAATCCGGCCTTAGCAGAATAACTTTTCCCTCCCCGGGAACAGCACCGAGAACAAGTACTTCGGAATTAAAACCCGCGATATTGCGCGGAGGGAAATTAACAACTGCTGCGACCAGCTTCCCTTTAAGCTCTTCCGCGGTGTAATTCGCCGTTATTTGAGCACTTGAACGCTTTATTCC
>QILZ01000161.1 GCA_003233545.1 Spirochaetales bacterium | reverse complement strand
CGAGTTCTTCGATTTCCTCAAGTTCTTCTAATTCCTCGATTTCCTGATCATCAGACATTGTACTTTATTCTCCAAACATTTTTATTTCGGCTTCACTTTTTCTTATATAGAGAGGGGCAAGGGCAGCAGGATTATCCCCTCCTGTTTCCTTAAAGCGTTTTTCACCGATGTTAAGCAGTGTATAAGCATCGGCAAATCGAAAACCTCTGTCCATTGCCGTATTTGCATGCTGTAAATTATCTTTTAAATAACGGTATATTATATCACAATCCGGGCCGGTTAACAGCAGGCAGGGTTGATATTTACAGTATTTCTGCTCTGATCGACATACCTCCTGCAGCTTTTCGAAATTTATAAAAAAATCGGCCGCATTTACATCGAGATAATCCGTTAAACGTTTATCACCATTATAGAAAGCGGTATAGAATCTGTTTTTTTTTGCATTTATTACGGGTGCAACGGTTCCCTTAAAAAAGTTAAAACGGCCGGCCAGATAATCCAGAGTGGATACACCGACAAGGGCACTTTCAGAACCCATTACAATTCCTTTGGCTGTTGACAGGCCGATACGGAGACCGGTAAAAGAACCGGGTCCGATGGAACATACTACGAGAGACAGGGACTGCACATCGATTTCTGCTTCCCGGAATAGTCTGTCGATCCAGGGCAGAAGTGTTTCCGAATGCTTAAGTCCGACTTTAAGCGAAACGGTGAGTATCTTATTATCCGTACGAAGAGCAATAGATACGGTCTCTGATGATGTATCGATGGCGAGAGTGTTCAATTATTCATTTCCGTAATACTTATAATACGTTTTTGATCCCTTTCTATCTTAAAATTAATCGTTATTGTCTCTTCGGGTAAAAGCTCTTCTGCCTTTTCGCCCCATTCTATCACAGTTATTGCATCGGAATAAAGTATATCCTCCAGTCCGAGTTGTTCGAATTCATCGGAATGATTTATCCTGTACAGATCGATATGATAAAGTTCCTTATCTCCGTGATAATTGGATATGATGGTAAAACTCGGACTTGTGATTTCCTCATCGATATTAAGACTTTTTGCAATTCCCTTTACAAGAACCGTTTTACCGCATCCTAATGGTCCGGTCAGAGCAATGACCGTGCCTTCCTCTATACTCCGTGCTATTTTTTCTCCGATTCGTATTGTTGCTTCAGGGCTTGTACTGGTAAATACTTTCATATTCTAATAATACTGTATGGATACTTAATTGTTCTGTTCTACAGGCTTAAATATAGATGTAAAAAAGGTTAAGGGTCAACCGCCTTATACTTGTTATGCATAATAAAAAACCGTTTTAATATATAAGATTCTTTGCGAGATTGGCAGGTGGAGTATAATTGTAAACATAGGAATAAATATCATTTAAATTTTTACCCGAAACTCTGGTGAACATGACATGCATAATTCCTCCCCTCTGTTCTTCTTTTCTCACCCTTTTTACCTTTCCGAAAGCAGTAATAGGAAGCTTTCGGTCGATATCAAATTCAATTTTAACAAGGGCTCCTCTATTAAGCGGCATAAGGGTTCTAATACTGCATCCTCCGGCTGATATGTCGATTATCGTTCCGAGAATTCTCTGATTATTCTGCACAACAGCCTTCCTTTTGGCCCTTCTGCCTTCGCCGAATTCCATGATCTTAATAGGAAAAAAGAAACACGGCCGTTCAAGAGGTTTACGCCTATATTTTCTCTGCTGTTCGCGTCTTAAGGTTTTGGAGTGCTGGATAAATACGGCTGCCTGTCCCTTTATTGCATCATAACCTAAAACTTTTGTAAAAAAGGAATAGCCTGCATCGTGCTCTCTCCAGAAGATGACTTTTAATTTTGTTCCACGCTTCCACCTTAATTCTCCGCCCGATCCATCCTTTGCTATGGTACAGGCGAGCATATCTCTGAGATTGGATAGAACTTTACCAGGATACTGGCCCCCGTGTTCGGGAAGCATAACAATAGACTGCCCCGGCTTTACAAGATGAGATGATTTAATTCCGATTTTATTCTTTGAATTCTGTTCTATTATCTGTTTTATCTGGAAAAGCTGACTTATGTTTTTCTCTTTGGCTTCCTCACTGGTATTCTTTCGTTTCTGGAGTGAGTAAAGCCCCTTTTTAAGAACATCGTCTAAAAGGCCCGCGCTCGAGAAGACAAGCATAGGCTGTTTAACTTTTGTTGCCTTTACAAGGTGTTCTAAGATTTCAATATGAGATTTTTGCAGCCCCATACTCCTGGCCATCTGTCTAAATAAATATCTGCTGTACCTCTTTCTCTGAGCCGGTGTCTTGCTGCTTTTTTTCGTTGAAGTAAAATTACCTATAAAAAGAAAAATAACGAAAATAGCAACAACTATTGCAAAGATCCACATCGACTTTGTGTCCGCTGTGGCAAGAAACTTGTATTTTGTTACCAGTAGTATCATATCATTCCTCTTACCATTTAATGGAATCGGCCGGAAAGCTTTGTCAGTATTTCTATCCGCGGAGCTATTTCGTACTCGAGCAAATCTCCGATAAGTACGGAATCCTGAGCAGTAAATGCATCTAAAAGTTGACTGAGGATATCTCTTAATTCATGGTAGAAATCCATACTCTTTTTCCCTTCTATCATAAGGTTGCTGAATTCTATTTTACCATAATCCCCGAGAGCAGTAATTATTCTGAAAAACCGCTGTGTTAAATCTGAAAATCTTACGACATACTCCATAGCCTGTCTGTCTTTGCCTGATTGAAGCAGAATGGATACCTCACTTATTTCGGACGCAGAGGTACGAAGTTTACCGGTTATTTCATGTATGGCATCCTCCGGGTATTGTACTTCCCGTAATGCATCTGTAACTTTATTTTTAATATTATCTGCCAGTTTTATAATTTTCTCTTTTTTTTCTTCTGTAAGATTCTTTATTTCATCCGCAGACAATTCCCTTATTATTTCCGAAAAAGAACAGGTATCACTGTTGATTATATAATTACCGGAAAGGCTTTCGAGCAGAAAAGGAAATCCTGTTAAGAGTTCCTTAAACATTTTTTTATCTCCGGATAGAATTGCATCTGAAAACATCCCGAGATACCGGATTACCGTCTCGAGATTGGATATTCGCAGTTGACTAACGTGATTAACCTTTATATCGATACAATTAATACCTTTTATAGGTGTCTTTTGCCAGTCTGTCCGTTTTTCGATTTTTATCTCTTTATCATCGAGTGACAATGAGATTATAACAAATCCGGAACTGTGAATCCAGTTCCTGATAACATTGATAATATCACCGAGTGTTTTTTCATCTTCAAGCTGAAAATTAATTTTTTCTTTGTTTATTTTTATTTCCATTACTGTCTGCTGTTACTCCCTCCGAGATTTTCCAGTGCTTTTGAGTTTTTTTCAAGTGCCTGCAATGCTCCCACCATTTTCCCGTATTTATATTTTAAATCCGCTTCGTACTTTTTCAAATGATCTTGGTAATTATTAATGTCTCTGTTTTTTCGTGAGATCTGGCCGTCTAAAGTGGAAAGATGTGCGGCTATAATTCCTCCTATTGTGACATAGGGCTTTAATAATCTGTCGAGGGAGTAGGCAGCTCCGCTGTCTATTATAAGATCCCCGTCCGTATCATTACCGAAAAGTTCTTTTATCCAATCGGCATGGGCTGCTATTTGATCGTCCAGCCTGGCCTCATCTATTTCGAGATAACCCCGCAGTCTTGTTTTGTCGATCGAAGCCACCTCGCCCGGTTTTCTCGTATCGGTAGAGATGCCTGCCTGGGCAAGGAGAGTCATGTTTCTGCCTCCCTCTGTTTGGTAAGGATTCATCATAACTCTCTGGAGACTGTCTTTTAATTGATACATTGTAAGACTGCCTGCGAAAATTCCGAGCTTCTTTTTATATGCATTCCTCTCTTCATCCGTCAAATACTTTGCATCTTCGATGACCGATTTATCACGTCTCGATACAACATCGATCTCTGTAATTACCTGGTTATAACGCCCGACAAGAGCAATAATTGCATTTTTTATGGCTTTCTTGTCCTTTTCTACCTTAATTGTAACAGGTTTGTCGCTTTTTGAAAGCAGCGTTATGTTAACACCCGGGAGAAGGTCGTCGATGTTATTTGAATCACGCTCAATTTTTATGCCGTCCATTATTAGTTCCGCATCTCCTGCCTCGGATATCGGGTGAGAGGGTATGTACTTTCCCCGGGAGGTTTTGTCGAAGATTTTAATATTTCTGATTACAATTTTTCTGTTTGTATTTCTATTTTTAATATTAATAGAGTCTATCGTATTGGAAATGGTACCGATATCGGCTTCGTAGCTCTTAAAATCTTTAGAATCTTCAATTTTGTCTAAGGGATAAGTTTCTCCGTTTGAATCAAAAAAGAGAGCCTGCATATCATCGATTCTTTTTGCCGGGACGGGCGGTTTCCATTGGGGAAGGATAACCCTGGATTTTTCGTTTTTTACACGTATTCCTTTAAAGTTGATTTCTCCGGTATCCGGAAGTGACGGACCTGGAGGCGGCTTTATTTCCTCCGGTTTTTTTTCGGGAATTACTTCTGTTTTTAATTGAAACTGCAGGACCATATTTTTATTCAGATTAAGAGTGGGGCTGACGGGTATTTTAAGCTCGCCGGTCGGATTAACGGTTAATGTACCGTCGGATATCGAGTAGGAATCTGAATTTGATACACTTTTCAATAATATGACGGAAGATTTGGTAAGGGGAATATCCCGTTCCGTTACTCCTGTCTTTTTAAGTATCCCTGACTTTAATCCGAAATCTATCGCTTTATCGAGAAAGATGAGCTTTTTTTTTCTGCCGGTTTTTTGTGATTCCACAGCGATAATCCTGGTGTCCGGTGTATCACTTATAATCTGCGCTTCCACAAGATTACGGCTTTTCCTGTTAAGAATCTCAGCGAAGTTCTTAAGAGAACCGCCTTTAAATGTAAAGTTAATACTTTTTTCTCCGACTTTAAATCCATACCTGCCTGCCGGTATTTTAAAATCTTTCGGCAACGATTCGGAGATAAAACGGTCGGCGGTTGCAATCCGTTTAACGAGAATACTTTTATTTTCTTTCAGTGCTTTTCGCGTCGCTGTAGCCTTTAGAACATTTTTATCGGAAGATTTTGCAATTTTATCTTCGAAAGGGTTCTGGAAACTGAAGAGTTCCTTCGCACTGTCACGAAGCGTGGAGAGCTTTCGGTTTAAATCCCGCCATACACTTTTCTGTTTTTTAAGTATATCACGGTTTTTCTCCATTCTTTTAAGCGGTATCTTTTCTACATTAACGAGGCCTTTTATTATTTTGTCGGTGTTATATTTGTTTGTTACGCCGGGGATGGAAATATCAGACATGAGTAATTTTTAAGCCCCTCCCTGGTTGGTTTGCTATCGCCTGTATTAACTTTTAAAGGTCTGTATAAAGAAGAGTGCCGAATTCCGGATAGATTTCGTTATATCTTCTTATCCACAAGCACGCCGATAGTTTCCTTTATTTGGGCAATCAGATGCTGAATTTCTTCGGGTGGTATCTCCCTTATAACTTTATCGGTTGTTCTGTCGATCACCTTTATAATTACGCGGTTTATCTCTCTGTTAACGTATAATTTGAGTCTCTTGTTAAAGATAGAAGAAGTACGTTCCAGTTTGTCGATTGCATCCCTTATCTGTTCGCCGGTAATTGTCTTTACCTCGGATATATCCTGACTTTTATCCTGTTTTACCGAAGTTTCATGTTCTTTTTGATTTAAATCCGGCGGTATGCCCGATTTAAGGATACCCGGAATTTCTAAAGACATAATAGAACCTCCATGTTAAAAAAAGGATAGGGGAGGGCGCGTCCTCCCCCTCCTACTCACTCGATGGTAAAAAGATGACGTCCAGTTACCTCTTTACCTGGGAACGGAGTGCTTTTCTACATCCAAACTGTTACCCAAAAAGCTGAAGTACGGATTGAGGCCGAGTATTTGCCTGAGCAAGCATCGCCGTACCAGCTCGAACCAGAATCTGATTCTTCACGTAATCTACCATTTGAGTTGCTATATCAGTATCGCGAATCTGTGATTCGGCGGCCTGCATATTTTCCGCAGCTACCGCCACACCCTTAGCCGCCATTTCGAAACGGTTCTGATAAGC
>QILZ01000281.1 GCA_003233545.1 Spirochaetales bacterium | reverse complement strand
CGGGCACGGCATGGATCCTGTTACTCCGATTCCCTTTGGTCTGCCGTTCAAGGATAAGAGTCTAAAGAGCAAACCTTTCGATAAGAAAAAGGCGGAAGAATACTTTAAGAAGGCCTTCGGCGGAAAAGTCTGGGAAAAGGGATTTAAGGTGGACCTTCTCTTTAACAGCGGCAATAAGGTACGTGAAGCTTCGGATAGGATGCTTGCAGATAACGTTATGTCTCTGAATCCTAAGTTCAAGATTAATGTACGCGGTGTTGAGTGGTCGGCATATGTGGACAAGGTAAGAACAAGAACAATGCCTGTCTATTTCATAGGCTGGGCTCCCGACTATCCTGATCCGAGTAACTACGTTTTTCCGTACATGGATTCGTCAGGAACCTATGCGGGAAGAGCAGGCTACAAAAATCCGGAAGCCGATGAGCTTATAGCAAAAGCTGCGGTCGAGCTTGACCCTGCCAAGAGAAAGGTAATGTATTACAAACTCCAGAAGATATGGCTGGAAGATGCTGTCGGTATTATTAACGACCAGGCAATCGGAAACCGGTACATGAAAGACTGGGTAAAGGGTGCGTACTATAATCCTATGCAGAGTTCTCCCTTTGATCTCCTTCCGGTACTTAGAAAACAATATTAGAATTATTATATCATAGTAATTCCTGCAGGCTCCGGTTATCCGCCGGAGCCTTTTTTTCCCGTCCTGAAGTTATAAAACCAAAGGATAAATCTTTATGTTGACGGAATTAGTATTTTAGCTTAATATTACCGGACTTACCGGAATATGGAGAATCACATTGAGCCTTATTAACTATATTATTAGAAGAATTCTATTAATGGTTGTTGTTCTGTTCGGCGTTTCTCTTCTTGTTTTTTCCATTATGATGATAATCCCCCCGGGTCAGAGAGTTGCTATATATGTAACACAGGAAAAAATTTCACCTGCACAGATAAATGCCATGATAAAGAAGTACGGGCTGGATGATCCTGCGCCTGTTCAGTATGTCCGCTGGTTAAAACAGATTTTTTCCGGGAATTTCGGATATTCTATTACCGCATCCGCTCCTGTTATAAAAGGCTTTATAACCTATTTCCCCGTAACACTGGAGCTTGTCCTCTATGCAACACCTCTTATAATACTTGTCGGGATATGGCTGGGCACTTTAGGTGCCGTGCACAAAGATAAACCGGTAGATCATGCAACACGCGTTTTTGCCATAATAGGGTATTCATTGCCGACTTTCTGGCTCGGCCTGATTCTTTTAATGGTTTTTTACGGTTACTTAGGTATATTTCCGCCCGGGTATCTTTCCAATAAGGGAAAGAATATACTGTTCAGCCCGGCTTTTAAAAGATACACATATATTTTAACGGTGGATGCTGTCCTTAACTGGCGCTGGAATATTTTCTGGGATGCCCTGTATCACCTTGTCCTGCCGACTGTTAATCTTATTCTGCTGAACAGTGCACTCATCCTGAGGCTTATGCGGTCCAGCATGCTCGAAGCGCTCGGTCAGGACTACATAAGGACAGCCCTGGCCAAGGGTGCAGATAAGCGTACAATCCATAATATTCATGCACGGAGGAACGCGCTGATACCGGTTATTACTATTTCGGGGGTTCTCTTTGCCGGTCTGTTGGGTGGTATGGTTATTACCGAGACGATATTTGCCCGTGACGGAATAGGGCTCTGGATGGCACGTGCCGCTCTCCAGATGGATGTTCCTGCAATAATGTTTAATGTTTTGTTTTTAGGCACTGTCTTTGTTGTATTCAATCTTATTGTCGATGTCGTTTACGCCTATATCGACCCCAGAATAAGGCTTGTTTAGCCTGTATTCCGATGTTATTAATATTAAATTCAGGAGGTTTTTTAAACTACCGTGAATGAAACTGTTGTAAATGAAAGGGAAGAAAAAGAAAAGATTGCGGTTCACCCGAGACTCCAGGAATTCCTGTTCTCGACCAGGAGGTTTTTAAAAAATCCGTTAACGATAATAGGGCTTGTTATTATTATACTTTTTGCACTCATAGCTGTTTTTGCGCCGTTAATTGCTCCTCCCCATGGTTCCGATCCCTACCGGATTCCGCATACCGGATGGAAAATGACGCCTTCACCGCCTTCGGATATACATCCGCTCGGGACTCTCGAGCAGCAGTACGATATTTTTTACGGTGTTGTGTGGGGCACAAGACTTGCCTTCAGGATTGGTGTTACAGTGGTTTTTGCAAATCTTTTAATCGGAATTATACTCGGAGCCCTGGCAGGTTATTACGGGGGTATCGCAGACGAAATAATTATGCGTATAACGGATATGTTCTATGCCATACCCTTTCTTGTTGCTGCCATGGCTTTGGTTGTTGCAATCGGCAGGGGTTTAAAAGCCGTTATTATTGTACTTATCATATTAGGCTGGCCTACATATACACGTGTTATACGCGGTGAGATACTTGTTCTGCGCGAAAAGGATTATATTCTTGCTGCCAGGGCCGGCGGTGCATCCAGTTTAAGAATTATTTTTAAACATATTCTTCCGAACTCGATCTATTCGGTTCTTATTATAGCATCGATGAATATAGGGACGGTTGTACTCACGGCAGCCGCCCTGTCTTTTCTCGGTCTCGGTTCCGAAACCGGTTATGCGGACTGGGGGCAGATGGTAGCGATGTCCAGAAACTGGATAGTCGGGCCTGCAGATAACAGGCTTGCGTTCTGGTATGTGGTAATTATTCCGGGGTTTGTTATAGCCATGTTTGTTTTAGGCTGGAATCTCTTAGGTGATGCTGCCCGCGATGTATTCGATCCTAAAATGCGGAGACGGTAATGCAAAAGTTAATCGAAGCAAGAGATGTATATACGAATTTTTTTACCTTCGAAGGTGTTGTTAAAGCGTTAAACGGAGTAAGTATAATTGTTAATCAGGGTGAAACTTACGGGCTCGTAGGCGAATCGGGGTGCGGAAAGAGTGTTACGGTACGGTCGATAATGCGGATTGTGCAGTCGCCGGGCAGGATAGTAGGCGGTAAAATTCTTCTATTTCTGAGCCGGGAGGATAAGGGGCAGGGGATAGATATTCTTAAACGCAGCGAAGCTTATATGGAATCGATCAGGGGAAATGATATTTCCATGATTTTTCAGGAAGCCAGCACCTCTTTAAATCCTGTTCTCTCGATCGGTTATCAGGTTGCAGAGAGCTTTTTACTGCACCGTCTCGATGAAATGCTTAAAGAGACAATCGATACCTTAAAAGCTGAGATCGAATCGGGGAAATTATTTATTACCGGATGGTGGAAAAAATTTCAAGGTCTTCTTTTTAAAGCGGAACTTAAAGGCCTGGAGAGGTATACTGACATGGTGGCCGGGATAGACAGGCGTCTGTACGAATTGGAGGATTCAACCGATAAGATTTCCATAGACGAACGGAATCATCTAAACCGGAAACGCGACAGACTTAAGAAAACGGTGTTTGTTGTGCAATGTGTCAGACATCTGCCCTTTATAAAACACTATGGTAAGAAACTTCATAAAACGATTCGAATTCATGTGATCGATCTTCTTAAAGAGCTGGGAGTACCGAATCCTCAAAATGTGCCGGATATGTATCCCCATGAACTTTCGGGAGGAATGCAGCAGAGAATTGTCATAGCAATCGCACTTGCATGTCATCCGAAACTTTTAATTGCCGATGAACCGACCTCCAATCTCGATGTTACCATTCAGGCACAGATAATCGACCTGATAAAAAATCTAAAGAGTACAAGTATAGCGTCGGTACTGTTTATAACGCATGATCTCGGACTTGTCGCCGAGATGTGCGACAGGGTAACGGTGATGTATGCGGGAGACGCATGCGAGACTGCTGCGGTTAAGGATCTTTTTAAAGAACCGCTGCATCCGTACACTAAAGGGTTATTACGTTCCGTACCTAAACTGAAAGCGCAAAAGGAACTGGAGAGCATTCCGGGAACCGTACCGAATCTTATTCACCCTCCTTCCGGATGCAGATTTCATCCGAGATGTCCCCATGCAAAAGATATATGTTCCGAGGACAAGCCGCCTTTAACCGAGCATTCCGAAGGTCATTTTATTGCGTGTTACCTCTACACTTAAAAAGGACTTATTAAAGATGAGTAATAATATAATAGAAGTACGGGAATTAAAAAAATATTATCCGGTTCAGGGCGGAGTTTTTAAAAGGCATATTGCAGATGTAAAAGCCGTGGACGGTGTAAATCTTGCAATAAAAAAAGGTGAATGTCTTGGTCTGGTAGGTGAATCGGGATGCGGAAAAACGACACTTGGCAAAACTATACTGCGCCTGAACCAGGCAACGGAGGGAAGAATATACTTTAATGAACCTGAGGAAAAGGTGGAAGAGGTGGAGAAGCTTCTTTCTTCTGAAAGCCGGGAGGAAAGGAGCAGGGGCCAAAAACTGAGGCAGAAAATCGATATAACGAAGTTCTATGGGCGTAAACTTCTTCCGCTGCGTCAGAAAATACAGATTGTATTTCAGGATCCTTCCAATTCCTTAAATCCGAGAATGCTTGTAAAGGGCATTATTGCCGAGCCTTTAATAGCGCAGAAGCTTATGAATGCGAGAGAAATAGAAAAAAGAGTCATAGAATTGCTCTATACCGTGGGAATGGCAAAAGAGCATATGATGCGATATCCTCATGAATTCTCCGGCGGGCAGCGGCAGAGAATAGCAATAGCCCGTGCTCTTGCCACATACCCCGAGTTTGTGCTTATGGACGAACCGACTTCCGCGCTCGATGTGTCCGTACAGGCCCAAATACTTAATCTGCTTCAGAAACTTCAGGCCGATTTTAAGCTGACCTATCTCTTTGTTACACACCACCTTCTTGTTGTAAAACATATAAGCAACAGAATAGCGGTCATGTACCTTGGTAAAATCATGGAAACAGGTACTACGGATGATATATTCGAAGATACTCATCATCCGTACACCAGGGCCCTTTTATCGGCAATACCGATACCGGACCCGGAAACAAAAATGGAAAAGATCATTCTTACAGGTGATGTTCCGAATCCTGTGAACCCGCCGAAGGGATGCAGGTTTAATCCGCGATGTAAATATGCAAAGACTGTATGCAGAGAAGCCGAACCCGAATTGGAGAAAGCTGCCGGGAATCATTTTGTTGCATGTCACCGGTGGAAAGAACTCTAATCTTATAACCTTAAGATCGGAATATGCATCTACAGGGATGCAAGGTAAAGGGGGAGTTCTTTAACGCTGTTAATTACGGGAATATCGACTGTATCCTGTTTTTCCGTACTGCTGTTTACGAGTAATATGCTGCCGCCCATTTTCTTAAAAGGCCTTAAGTACATTTCCATATCGTCTATAAACAGGACTTTCTCAGGTTTTTTACCAATTGCAGAAAGCACTTTTTCGTAAAGCTCGAATGCGGGTTTGCCGTTCAGATTATTAAATCTGATATCAAATATATGTTCGAAACAATCCTTAATACCAAGATAATCAAGTACTCTCTCAGCATGTTCGCAGGGGGAATTGGTGAGTATGGATTTCGATATTCTTATTTCGGACAGCATGCTTTTAAGTCCGGGATCTCTTTTAATATAATTTCCCACATTTTCAGGATGTACCTCGGTAAAAAATTGTTCCGGATTATTAAAACCTGTTTTGCTGACAAGACCCTGCAGAGTAGTGCCGAAGCTGTCCCTGTACTTTCTTCTTAATTGTTTTGCCGATTCGGGGGGAATTCCGAGATGTTTTGCAACGAATGCAGTCATTCTATGGGCGATTTCGATACTCAGTCCCGAACTCTTCGGGTAAAGGGTGTTATCCAGATCGAACAGCAGATATTCTATTTTCATGATTAAGCTTTGTACCCGGTTTTTAAAGTTTTGTCTATAGCCTTAAAAATAGGTTTATAACCTGTACAGCGGCATAGATGACCCGATAGTGCTTCTTTAACCGCTTCATTATCGGGATCTGAATTTCTCATGAATAATGCTTCCGATGCTATGACAAAACCGGGTGTACAAAATCCGCACTGTATGGCACCCTCCTCTATAAAGTTTTTCTGGATAGCGGACAATGTAACATTCCCGTTTTCATCGGTTTTTGTTAATCCTTCTATGGTGGTGATGCTTTTCCCCTCCATCTCTGCGGCAAGTATAATACAGGAACGCACAGGCTGACCGTCCACGATTACGGCACAGGCTC
>QILZ01000087.1 GCA_003233545.1 Spirochaetales bacterium | reverse complement strand
TATTATTGTCAACTTTCCCGGCTCGGTAAAAGCAGTGCAGCTCTGTACCAAAATCATAGCTCCCATTATGGAACATGCCGTTAATATGATTCAGGGTAAAGGTCATTAACACTGCACCTGCTAAGAACTTATTGCGCCTTGACTATACCCATTAACCCTTAATTCCTGTTGTGGCTATCCCCTGAACAAAATATCGCTGGAATAAGAGAAAGACAAGTATAGTCGGTATGCTCGCGATTACAGAAACTGCAAGAAGAGGTCCCCATTCGTTAACACCTGCAAATGCACCCCAATAATATGACAAAATTACAGGAAGGGTCATCATCTTCGACTTTGTCAACACGATCAATGGCCACAGGAAACTGTTCCAGCTTCCGAGGAAGGTGAATATCCCGAGGCAGAGCAGTGCCGGCACCGACAGGGGCAGGATTATTGAATAGAGAGTCTTAAGCCTGCCGCATCCGTCTATCATGGCAACGTCCTCGAGCTCTTTCGGTATGGTCCTGAAGAATTGACGCAGCAGAAAAACCCCGAACGGGCTAATGGCACCTGGTAAAATAAGAACCGCATAAGTATTTAAAAGGCCTACGGAATTGAACAACAGATAGAGAGAAATGAACGATACCTGTATGGGAATCATAAGACCCATCAGTATAAGAACGAATATAAATTGGCTTCCTTTAAATTCCATTCTTGCAAGCGGGTAAGCTGCAAATGACGAAATAAGCAGCGTTAAAAAAACCGTGGAAAAAGAGACTATAGCACTGTTCAGCAGGGGACGGCCCACTGTCTGTGTCTTATTCGTTGTGAAAACATTGATATAGTTCTGCACTGTCGGCCTTTGAGGTATTAAACTTGGATGTTTTGTAACAAGATCGATACTGGTAGTAAAAGAACCTGAGATTATCCATATAATCGGTACTAAAAAAGAAACCGCTATAATTGTAATAAACACCCAGAGTATTAATCTTTTCAGATTCGGTATTTTCCATTTTCTTTGCCCGGATATATAATATTTATTTTCCATATCTTCTCCCCCCGCTTTCTAATTCTTTAATTCTGTTTTTCTGAACATGCTCAGCATGATCAGTGTAAGTATTAAAACTATAATAAAGATTATAACCGCTATGGCAGCAGCCTGGCCCATCCTGAAGAAATAAAAACCGATTCGATACAGATGTATCATCAGAACCCTTGTCGCGTTAACCGGACCTCCGTGTGTCAACAGCCAGATATTACCGAATGCCTGAAACGAGCCGATAACCTGCATGATAACCACAAACATGGTTGTATCCCTGAGACCGGGAAGAGTAACATGCCAGAAACTCTGCCAGGGAGTGCATCCGTCGATTTTTGCGGCATCGTACAATTCTTCCGGAATACCCTGTAAACCCGCCAGATATACTATTGTGTTAAAGGCAATACTCCACCAGATGGTCACTAAAACGACTATCTCCATTGTCCATGTAGGATCTACCAGCCACTGCTGCGGAGGAAGTCCGAGTTTCTTAAAAAAGTAATTCACCATACCCGATTGAGGATCCAACATCCAGCCAAATAAAAGTCCCACTACAGCCGAATTTATTACGAAAGGGAGAAAAATGGCAGTCCGGTGGAAAGTCTTGCCCCAGAGTCCCTGATTCAAAGCGACTGCAAGGGCCAGGCCTATAACTATTTTCGAGGGAACATTTAAAACGATATAAAGCAATGTTGCCTTTATACTTGCCCAGAAAAAGGGATCGCTTAAGAAAAGATACTTAAAATTATCGAGACCGACGAACGGCTTATCAGGACTCATCATATCCCATTGTGTAAAACTTACACGAAAGTTCTGGAACAAAGGGAAAAGCTGCATTACCACGTAAAAACTTAAAAACGGCAGCAGAAACAAAAACGGGGTAATTTTCTTCTTTACGAGTACCAGGCTCCTGGAATTTGTTTTCATAATTAATTAAACCTCCACTGGATAGTAAAAATCCCCCCGGGATTTTACGTAAAACCCCGGGCGGGAGAATACCTTAATCGCATAAATACACTTACGTGTTATATGCTTCTGCTTTAACCTTTATTTTCGAGCCAGAACATCATTTACCTGCTTTTCGGACTGCGCAAGGGCTTTCTCCGCACTAAGTTTTCCGGCAAACACTGCAGATAAGGATTCCGAAATAATTCCGTAAATCTCCTGGGTTGTCTTTAACGCCGGAGCAAAAACTACCATTCCGGAGCTTATCTGTTTCAGTATCCCGGACACATGCGGATCCGACAACAATTCGGGACTTTTTAATACATCCAACCTGCTCGCTAATTGTCCTGCTGCTTTTGTATAATCCAGCTGAAACTTCTTACCCATTACCCACTTGGAAAAAGCCATGACAGCCTTCCACTTCGCAGGATCCTTGGTGCGGTAGCCTTTCGGATAAAGGAAAATATCCATGCTCGACCATACCGCAGGTTTTACCGAACCCAGCTGAGGCATCGGGGCGGTTGCAAAGGTAACCTTATCCTGAAACATCTTTCTCGTCCAGCAGCCGTCAAAATCCATAGCAGCCATTTTGGTAAGAAATGCATTGCCGCTGTTGCCCGGTACCTTCGGCGCTATGCCGTACTTCCTGCTCATATCGAGAAAAACATTTATGGCATCGAGACCGGCTTTATTATTAAAAGCTGCCTTTGTTTTATCCGCATTTAAAAGGCTTCCACCGTTCTGATCCAGTACACTTTCCCAGAACCATGTCCTCATCATACCATTATCCGTTAAAACAACTGCCCATTGATTTATCTTTCCATCGCCGTTTGTATCCTTTGTTAACTTCTTTCCCTGTTCGACAAGTTCCTTTAAATTAGTGGGCGGTTTACTTGGATTAAGACCTGCTGCCTTGTACAGATCGGGATTGTAGAAAAACGCGAGAGGAACAATCCCGTCAGGGATACCGTAGTACTTACCATCAAATTTAACCGCTTCCCATGCGCTTGCGGCATAATCCGACATATTAATACCAAGTTTAGCGAAATCTTCTTTACTAAACGACTCGACGTATTTAAGAAACATTGGCGGCGAATACACCGACACATCGAATACTTCAGGTGCATTACCGGTTAATATCGCGGCACGTACTTTTCCGTAATACTCTCCCCATGGCAAAACCTGCATTTTTACTTCGATGCCCGGATTATCTGCATTGAACCCCTTGATATACTCGGCAAAAGCGTTACCATCGGAACCTGTTTTCCGGCTCCAGTAATTCACTATTACTTTTCCGGTAGTTGCAGCTGCCCCTTTCTCTCCTGCTGCCTTCTGTTTTTCCTGCGTCCCTTTTGCAAACAGTGCGGATGTACCGAATGCAAACATCAGCACCATGGCTAATACTAAAATACCAGCTCTTTTAATTCCTTTCATTCTTTTTCCTCCTAATTAAAACTTGTTGTTAAGTATATGGTTTCCCATATTCTTCGTAAAAAGCCTGTTATCACCTCCTTTCTCCGGTTCCGAATCATGATCATAAGCTTGTGTTTACCGGGAACCTTTTTCTTTCTTAAACGTCAGCAGTACAATCGAGTGTGCCGGTGTCGAATAGTTAATCTCCCTGCCGTTAATTCTTACACTCGATTTTTCTATTTTCACCTCACCGGGTTCTTTCCACGTGTTGTAGGACATATAGCTTTTCCCTGTGAGTGTTTTGACACTTACGTTTTCTGCCGGGTTAAAATCGTGCAGTTCTATACGTACAGTCAGAGCTTTTTCCGGGTGCCTGTTTGTAAGAATCAGATCGATCTCATCTGCCTTACCGTCAACCATCGCAACCGCATCGAGATACGGTGTCTCTATTGCAGGCGAATACATGCCCGATGATGTGTACATCGGAGACCTTACATCGAGGCCGACCGGAATCGTGCCGGATTGAAGCGAATAGAGCTTCCTTGCATAATAAACAGGATTGGGGTAAACAAACTCTCTCGTCTTTATAAGACCGCCGCCGTGATTTACCAGGGCACTGTGTGTAATAATCTCCACTAGGCCCCGGCTCCGGATAGACGTGTTTAATATACCGGAATAAAAAAGTGCTTCGCTTAATTCCTGGTTATTGGGCAGCATTGGCTTATTTGTGAAAATCTGAAGTTCCGTTATCGCAAACTTCGGTACCTTTACACCTTCCGCCATCTGCTTCCCGAGATTTCGCAGGATATCCTTATAATAGTACGTATATGCCATAAGAGATTTAAATACTTCCTCAGGATCCGTATATTTCGAAGTGCCTCCGCCGATCAGCGTATGAATCGACAGGGAACGGAGAATATCCGAATCCTGTCTGATAATCGGACCGTTCCACTTAAGGTCCTGGCCGTTCGCTATAACCTTGATATCAGGATCAACAGCTTTCATCGCTTTGTAAAAATTCCTGTACCGTATGGCGTATATCTCCGGAGTTGTATGACCAATCTGCCACGAACCCCATAGTTCGTTCCCTATCTCCCAGTATTTGACATTGTACGGCTCGGGATGACCATTCTTAGCACGAAGCGCACCGTACTTCGTGTTTACACTGCCATTGGTGTATTCTACCCACTGTGCTGCTTCCTGAGGAGTTCCGTTCCCGGCATTAACTACAATAAGAGGTTCTGCACCTACCGCCCTGCAGAAGTCTATAAATTCATCCGTTCCGACATAGTTGTACTCTATCATATTCCACGGCACATTCTTTGTTGTCTTCCTTCTGTCCATCGGACCGATTCCGTCCTTCCAGTGATAACCCGATACAAAATTGCCTCCGGGCCAGCGCAGAATAGACAGCCGCGACTCCCGGGTAAACTTTACAACATCCGCATCGAACCCTTTTACATTATCCTCAGGGAAAAGAGCCATTTCATCCAGCCACACCGTTCCCGGTTTCGATAACCCCATGTTAAAAGTCAGTAATGTGCCTTTTCCTACGCTCTCATTAATCCTGAACTTTAAACTGTAGCGCCGCCACTTACTTCCCTCTATGCTTACACTACCCTCGGCCAGCACGTCTTTCTCGTTCGAGGCTTTTACTACGTTTACAGTAAGTTTTACATTACCCCTGCTTCTAGCATAGAAGTTAAACTCATAATCTTTTTCCCGTTGAAGCGGCAGATAGACCGCCTGGCTTATCCCTGCATACCTGCTCTTAAGCGATTTAACCGTGATCTTCTGGCTCAGTTTGGAATTAAAAGAATCACTATCCATTTCATAGATTACATCACCGCTCCCGTAAGCTATCCACCAGGGTGCTATACCCTCTTTCAGCCACCACGGCTTTATGCCCTGTTCCAGACTTCCGATTTTGTTTTCCGGTATTCCCAGCAGTTCCGAATAACTCCGGTAGCGCCGTTCGATCTCTTTTACAGGTCCCAGGAAGTATTCCCACCCCTCGAAACCCGGGTTATCAAGTACCTGAGCCCACATACCGCCGTAGATGTTCCGTACGAGGTGTTCTGCGAACTTGCCATACAGATAGCGGCTGACCGGTTTTCCGGCCCTTTTGCCGGCATAGATATCGACTGTTGCAGAATTGCCGGTGCTTCGTTCAAAATTAAAAAGACCTTCTGCCCGGAGCATGCCGGCATTAAGACCGGAGAGACCCAACATTACCACGGCAAAAAATATAGTCGAATACTGTTTCATCAGCTTAACTCCTTTTAAAAGGCGCAACACAATGATTATCATTATTAGACCATTAGAATACCAATATGTCAAGTAGTTTTTCCACGACACCATCATTTTCTTATTTTTTAATTAAGATATGATAATCCACGTTCATCATCAGCCGTCAGATATAACCCGCCATTAACAGCTTTCCGGGGGATTTTATATCGATTCCTTCGAATCTAATTATACACAAGATATCATAACACCATTCAGATACCAATGTGCCGCCCGATTTCATATTTTACCGCTTGACATCATGTATAAATTTCCCATATATTTTACGGATATAAGAATAAAGACATCAATATTTCAAGGAGATACAAGTGGATATAAGCAGAAGGTTCGACGGTAAAACAGCACTTGTTACCGGCGGAGCGGCAGGACTGGGGAGGGCTACGGTACACCGTCTCGTTTCCGAAGGTTTACAGACAGTAATTATTGTGGATAGAGATGTAAAAGGTGCACGCCGCGAAATGGATAAAGTAGAAGCGTCCGGTGCAAACGGTTTTATTATAGAATGCGATCTGGCTGATGCGGAGGCAATCCTGCGCATGGGCAAGCTCGTGGCCGAACG
>QILZ01000037.1 GCA_003233545.1 Spirochaetales bacterium | reverse complement strand
TGGAAACACTATTGGGATAAGTCCCGGGCGAGCTTCCCCAGTAAAGCCTGCCGCTCGACGCAGAGCTTCCCCACATTACCTTAACACCGGTACTGGTAACATTCTGGAGGTAAGGATTGCGAATAAGAACGTTCCCCGTCGCCTTAAAGTCATCTACCCAAAGAGTGGTTGTACCGCCATCAGGTGCTGTGCCGGAATATGTAACCCCAAGGTACAAGTTTACTATATTATCCGGTTGCATTACGTGGTCAGCTTTGTAAGCACCACCTCTGCCTCCGAGGTTGCCATACCATTTAAAATCGGTAAAGGGAATCGTTACATACTGACCGTTGGGGTTAAGATTACTAACAGGCATCAGGGGAGACTTCCATTTATCGCCCCGGCTGCCTTCGTAAAAACGAACCTGATAGTACTGGGGGGTATCTCCGGTCGTCTTAGCCTTTATCCGGAAGCTGATACCTGTCCGCTCCGACCAGTTCCAGGTTCCGGGACGGCCGACAACTCCCCAGGCGTCCGTACTTCCCTTTGGAAAACCGAACACTACCCGCATCACCTTATTCACAGGGACATTACCGGTATCCAGATAGCGGGCTATACTAACCCCGGATACCGAGGTGTGGGTCTCTTGCCACGTTGCCTGCAGGGCAGCCGTACCTGGATAACCTTCGAAGTTATCGATCGAAACATCTGCCTGAACGGAGAAAGACCCTCCTGTCAGCAGAATAGTTATGAGAAATCCTGTTAATAGAAATTTGTTTTTCATAATACGTGTACTCTACGCTAAGGGCTTTTAAAATAAATGCATAACGCGATAGCGTAATAAGATAAAAATAACCGGAATTTGTCCGCTCATCTCTTCCCCGGTGTACGGAGTAGTCATTCATGAACAGGACAGCCGCTGTCTTTCATTCTAACCCGGTCACTTCCATTAGGTAAAGGACATAATGTTATAAGATTCCTGTTATATAGATATTTCGAAATCTGAAAACAGGTTTTATGGCAGAATTATTGTAATAGTTCTTTTTTGTGATAGTATTACTAATGTACGTTTACGATTAATGTTTAATAACAGGCATTATTTGATACAGGTGTGTAACAAGTATGCATCTTAAGAATTATATTATATAGCTGTTCTTGTTTCTGCTGATTTTTAAGAGCAATGCGGAAGTTGAAAAAGACGGATCGATATTAATAATCGATAATAAAGAAAAACTTATTAAACCGGTTTCAGTGAATTATCATGAATGGGCGAGAATCCTTGGTGAAGTATGCAGATTGATAAATAAGGTTTTTCTTGATAATACGGTAATTGTAGAGCTAAAATGGAAAGGACAGGACGGATCTTACCTGTTCTCCCGTTCGTCACAGAGAGAACAGGGCAGGATTCTTGAGATAGGTATTATATCCGGAACCACACGTGAACAGCTTGTAAAATATACCGTTGTTCCGTGGCAGAATTTTACAAGAGATTTTATCATCAGAGACCTGTCGAATGAAGAAAACAGTAAATATGAAACGATGCTGGAAAGGTGGCTGCTTGGTTTTAAAACTGTTTATAAAAAACCGGGTCGTAAAGCGTTCTTCCCGGGTTATACGCCTAAATTAACTCAGGACTCTGCGAAAGATTTTATGCCTTTAATCGGAGAAAAAATCGATAACATTCCCGCCGCCCTGATTAGTAACCTGCCGGATTTGTTAGATCTATTCATAAAGTACCGGAAATATGCAGAGGAAAATCCGGGGCACTGGGAGAACGGAAACATGATATTAGGTGCAAGAGAAAAGGAATATATTCCTTCGGAAGATGAGATTCTTCTCTCCGAAACCGGAAACAGGATTCGCAAAATTATCAATCCCGAATCGAAGAAAGAGATTAAAAGACTGCTAAAGGGAAAGCATGGCGAATTAAGAGAGCTGAAATATACGATGTTTACATTCACTCATGCCGATGTAATGGGTTCCGGCCGGTTTTTCTATGTGGATACTATTAAAAAGGTAAAGATCGACCTGCAGAGATAAATTATGGGTTTTCGATATTTTTTATAATCAAACTATTCCGGAATTAATCATCGACCGGTAATAATATCAAAAGGAAGTACATAAAAGCTCTTGACCTTTATCGAAAAAAGTATTACGAAATAAGAAATAGTAACACTTTGATTCAGGTATTTATATTTAGATTAAAACAGGAGGAATACCATGTTGAGAAAATCTATTTTATTCGGAATTACTTTTTTGCTGACAGCAGGTTATTGTTTTGCTGCCGGACAACAGCAGGAAAAGACGGGAGAGGTGATTACTGTCAGTGATTTAGCCGGAAGACAGGTTTCAGTGAAAGTACCCGTCGAAAGAATAATTCTCCAGAGCAGCGGAAGCGGCGGAGCATTCTATACCCTGTTTGCATTGGACGGTAAAAATGTTGTTAAAAAGATAGCAGGCTGGGATCAGGGTTTAAAGATGTATCGCCATTGGATATGGCAGAAGTTCTCTCAGGCGGTACCGGAACTTAAAACTATACCGAATATCGGAAATGTGTACAAAGGCAGTTTTAATATCGAAAAAGTAATTACACTTAAGCCCGATGTTGTGATAGTCCCTTCTTTTGCCTATAGCAGGGGGAAAGACCTTTTTGGAAAATTAGAGAAAGCCGGTATTCCGGTTGTAGTAATAGATTATCATACCGAAACGCTCAAAACACATATTGCAACCATTAATCTTTTAGGTACTTTGCTGGGCAGAGAAAAAAGAGCACAGGAACTTGCAAATTTTTACAAGGAGCAGGTTGAGAAGGTTTATACACGCTTAAAAACAATTAATAAGCCGGAGCCGGATGTATATGTGGAATGCGGAAATAAAGGGCCCTCTGAATACGGCAATACCTATGGAGACTATATGTGGGGAGCTCTCATAGAGAAAAGCGGGGGAAAAAATATTGCAAAAGGGAAAATAGAGAAATGGGGACCGATAAATCCGGAGTATCTTTTAAGTGCAAACCCCGATGTAATAATTATAACCGGTTCGTACTGGCCGAAAACATTTCAGTCTATGAAACTCGGATATTATGCAAATACCGGGGAATCGAAAAAGCTGCTTGCGGCTTTTACAAAACGTCCGGGATGGAACACGCTAAAAGCCGTAAAGAACGGCAGGGTTTACAGCATCCATCATGGGCTTTCCAGGGATATCTGGGATTTTGTTCCCATACAGTTTATGGCGAAATGTTTCTATCCCGAAGTGTTTAAGGATTTGGACCCGGTAAAGAGTTTTAAAGAATTTCATAAAAAATATCTTCCCGTAGAGTACAGCGGTGTATGGATGATATCACCCGGGAATAGCGTGCGAAAATAGCATTCGCGGCAGCAGTGTTCAGAAATAGCATTGCAGGCAGGGTCCCCGTCATTTTATTAAAGAGGCTGAAACAGATTGTGGCATGGGAATAAAAGTTAAGAAAATATACGAAAAAATAAGAAGGCGAAAATATTTTTTGCTGGTTTTCGGAGCGATTGCATGTGTATTTACCCTTGTTGTAGATATTTCTACCGGACCCGCACGGCTGTCCGTTTTAAAGGTATTTTCGACGATTTTTTTACTTGATAAAAGTGATGCTTCGGCGCGTGTGATTATCTGGGTAATAAGATTACCGGTATCGTTGATGGCCATAGTTGTAGGCGCTTCTCTTTCCATTGCAGGTGCCGAAATGCAGACGATACTTGATAACCCGCTGGCAAGCCCTTATACACTGGGTATAGCAGCGGGTGCCGGGTTCGGTGCGGCGCTTGCCCTGGTTCTCGGTGTGGGTTTAGTACCACATGCCGGAACGATTTTTGTTCCTTTAAATGCATTCGTTTTTTCTTTTCTTACATGTATCCTGATATTTTTCCTCAGTAAAATAAAGGGATTTACCATGGAGACAATGATACTTACGGGGATCGCCCTGCTGTTTTTGTTTAACTCATTATTGGCCTTGCTTCAGTACCTTGCTTCGGAAGAGGAACTTCAGGCAGTGATGTTCTGGCTTTTCGGGAGTTTGATGAAAACCACCTGGAAAAAATTAGGTATAACCGCTCTTGTTCTGCTTGTTACTGTGCCGGTACTCTTAAAGGATGCATGGAAACTAACGGTTTTACGGTTGGGAGATGAAAAAGCGAAAAGTCTCGGAATTAACGTCGAAAGATTACGATTAAAAATCTTTGTGCTTGTTTCCATCCTTGCAGCTTCTGCGGTATCTTTTGTCGGCACCATAGGTTTTATAGGGCTTGTAGGCCCTCATATCGCAAGAATGCTTGTCGGGGAAGACCAGAGATTTTTTCTGCCCATGTCCGCTCTTGCAGGTGCACTTTTACTTTCTGCTGCATCGATAGGGAGTAAAATGATTATTCCGGGGGCCATTTTTCCGATAGGGATTATCACTTCCTTTATAGGCGTGCCGTTTTTCCTCTTACTAATATTATTTAAAAGGAGAAACTTCTGGTAATATGAAATTAAAGATAGAGAATCTGAGCTTTAAATACAATTCGATCCCGGTTTTAGAAAACGTCAATTTGGAGACGTCGCCGGCATCGATTACCGCCCTTATCGGTCCTAATGCTGCCGGAAAAACAACACTTTTAAAATGTATAGCAGGGATACTTAAACCGGAGGGAAGAGTTTTACTGGACGGAAGGGCAATTAATAGCTTTAAAATAGAAAAAATCAGCAGTTATATCGGCTATCTTCCCCAGGATGGTTTTTCTTCCGCGGCATTAAGAGTATTCGAAGCTGTGCTTCTCGGGAGGGTCCATTCCCTATCGTGGAGAATCAGTGATGATAATTTTGCACTTGTTTCTGAGGTATTGGAAGGTCTGGGAATAGGTGATCTTGCATCGAGCTATATCGGAGAGCTCAGCGGAGGGCAGCAGCAGATGGTTTCCATAGCCCAGGCTCTTATACGCAAGCCGAAGGTACTTCTTCTGGATGAGCCGACAAACAGTCTGGATCTTCAGCATCAATTGGAAGTTATCGAAATTATAAAAGAGGTAACACGGGAAAGGGAAATAGCCACTCTTATTGCTATGCACGACCTTAATCTCGCAGCAAGATATGCTGATGAGTTTGTGGTAATGAACAGGGGTAAAGTCTATATAACCGGTACGTCCGAATCTGTGATAACTTCGGAAATGGTACGTTCCGTTTATGGCGTAAATGCAACGGTTTATACCGATGAGGAAGGAGTACCGCAGGTAACTCCTAAAAGTTCTGTCAGACGTAAAAAAGGAGGTGTTTGTTGTGCATGAAATTACAGTTGATTGGGAGAAGCAATGGGCGGAGAGAATAAAAGAAATAAAAAGGATCAGCGGGACTGATTACTGGAACAAAAGGGCCGAGGATTATAATGATTATATTCGAACGAGCCGCTATGAGCATGGAAAGAAAATAAAAGAGATATTTGAAAGGGAAGGGATACTAAAACCGGACTTCGAAGTGCTCGATATTGCAGCAGGACCCGGGTCGGCAACCATTCCTTTCGCAGAATCCGTAAGAAAAGTTGTTGCGGTAGAACCTGCGGAAGAGATGTGTAAAAAGCTTATAAGTAATTCACACGAAGCAGGATGTAAAAATATCGAAATAATAAACAGTAAGTGGGAAAAGATAAATACTGCAGTATATGAGCATAGATTCGATCTTGTTGTGTGTTCTCATGCCTTATGGCATTTTCCGGATATCGTCGAACAGTTGAATAGAATGAACAGGGTATCAAAGGCGTACTGCTGTATTGCGGAAAGTGCAGGAGGTTATGGTACTGCCTGTGATATGTATAAAACCCTGGGGATAGATTCACAGGATTTCGATTACTTTATTCATATATACAATATTCTCTATCGGGAAAATATAGCTGCAAATGTAAGGATAATCGATACTGTTATGAGAAGATCGGTTTACTCGGGAGTACGTATGTGGGAACTGGTTCTCGGTAAATACAGAAAACCTACGGAGAAAGACAGGGAGATTATCAGGGAGTATGTATTACGTAATTCAGAGGATGATGTTTATGAAAGGAAGGGTAAAATGGCGGTAATATGGTGGCAGAATTAATTCCGGTCAAATATGACAGTGGGTTAAAATCGTATCGGGTCCCGGGAATGCCTGCGCATTCGTCTCCGGTTTCTGCGGCTTTTTCTGCTGTGACATCCGCTATATTAAACCATGGAATAGTAGTATTATGGTATAGCCTGCCGTTATTTACTCCAAACTCTCTTTTCCTGTGATCTCTTCGATGCGGATCGATATTATTGCAACATTTTCCGTATCATTTTCCGCTATCTCTGTATAGCCGCCTTCAGGCTGATATTTTAACATGATTTTACCTAATATCTCAGC
>QILZ01000402.1 GCA_003233545.1 Spirochaetales bacterium | reverse complement strand
GGAATAGGAAGAGGGGCCACTCCAATTTTCTCTTTGTACTGTTTCATTGTCAGGCCCTTTTTGCGGTAGTCTTTCCAGAATTCACCCACCTTAATCATCATCGAGTACTTATCCGCTTTAAAACCATTGCTTACATCTTTCTCCTGTATTCCGAGAAGATCTTTCGGACTGACTTTATCTACATCCATGAGATTTACCAATAACTGCAGTGCTGCCGTACCTGCAGGACTATTAAATTCCGCTTTTGTATAATCCTTCGAAAGGATAGATCCGCCCCCCATGTACAGGAAGGGATACCAGCGGTCTGCAGTATGATCTGTAGAAAAAGCCGGAAAAGCATATCCATATATGCCCTGATCCGGCCAATTGACCTTTTTAGCTGTTGCTCTTAACTCTGCCCATGTTTTAGGTGCGGCATTCGGATCCAATCCCGCTTTTTTAAATAAGTCTTTGTGCCATGAAAGCATCCGTACATCCGTATATAACCATAGTCCGTAAGCCTTTCCCTGCCACTCTGCCGATTTACGGAATACATCGATATAATCGTTCTTCAGATTCGGATCGGCGTTCAGCATATTACTGATATCGATAATTATTTTGTTGCTGGCAAACTCACCGAGCCATATACAATCTACCTGCACAATATCAGGTCCCTTTCCGGCTCCTACAGCAATGAGTACCTTTAGACGCTGATCGTTATAAGGTAATCCTTCCAATTTAATCTCCACATTCGGATGCTTTATCTTAAATGTCTTAACTGCGGAATACCATGGCGGTTCCTGTTTAAGAGTATAATTCCTCACAAGACCTGTTAACGTTATTTGTTCCGCGACAGCTTCTTTCTGCCCGCCGCTAAAGACAAACCCTCCGGCGGTCAAGAACAAAACCAAGAAAATGATGAGAAGTTTTTTCATACCTACCCTCCTGATTAAAATTATAAAACTATGAAATTATTTATGTTAAATAATTATCAGTTTTATGTTAGTTTTACATTAAATATTTTTAAAACCACGCGTGACTCATAAGCATACCTATCCTCCTCCGTATAAATCTAAAAATTTATTAATCGACTCGGTATCGATTCTTTCCACTATAAAATCAGCTTTATGCTTACTACCCTGTTCCCATCCCCACTCCGAATTCTTAAAAACCGTTACCAATACAAAAGGAATTCCAAGCTCCCGGCACGCTCCGTCGGCTATTTCGTTATCACCGAACATTACGATTTCTTCATTATTTACTCCGAGTCTTTTCATTACCTCATGAAATATTGTCAGGTCCGGTTTCTCTGCTCCGAAACTCTGAGAAACCAGTACTGTATCGAAGAAATCCTCCATTTTGTTTTTCTTTAGAAAAGCATCTACACGAATCGTACTTTCATTGGATAGTATTGCGATATTTTTACCCTGCTTCTTTAGAACAGTTAATGCCCTTTTAACTTCCGGTTCTATCTTCATTAATTTTGTAGATATTTCTCTGTATTTTTTAAGGGCTTCATCTGCGGAAATTGAATTTATTTTTAACTCCGTAAAAGTATTCTTAAAAAATACCGTCTCTCCGAAAGTATGACTCACAAAAGGCGTCTTCGTCTGTTTATTAATTTTATTATAAACAGAGATAAAATCATCTGTTGATTTCAGAACTTTTTCCTTAAGCAGTCTGTCTGCCAGGGCTGTTATCGATTTTTTCTGTAATTCGGTATCATTTATCAGTGTATTACCCAGGTCGAACGCACATGCTTTCAGCATAATATTACTTCTACCCCTTTGTTCCGTATTTTTTCCGCATATTCATCGGAAATACCGCTATCGGTAATAAGAATGTTAAAATCCGTAATTTTAGCAAAAGAAACCAGGGCTTCTCTTCCGATTTTCTGGTGATTCACCGTCAGGATTACCTGTTCGGCAACAGCCATAAAATTTCTCTTTATCTGTACTTCGAATCCATTTGTATTTGTTACATTATCCAGTGTAACCCCTCCTGCAGAAATAAAAGCTTTGGCAACATGGAACTGTTTTACAAACTGTTCCGCATGGAAACCGGCTGCCGACATGGTAATATTGTTTAATATTCCCCCTGTCAGTACGACGGTTATACCCGGAATATCCAGAAGTTCTTTTGCAATATTAAATGCATTTGTTATTACCGTAAGTCCTCTCCTGTTCTTTATAGCTTTTGCTACCTGTTCCGTTGTTGTTCCCGCATCCAAAATAATTGCTTCACCATCAGCGATCAATTCAGCCGATTTAAGTCCGATTCGTCTTTTCTCTGCAATAAAGCTTATCTGGCGTTCGTTTAACGTCATCCCCATTTTTAGATCTTTATTGATAACAGCACCTCCATGAGTAATATTTAAGTAGCCTTCGGAGGCAAGGTGCTTTAAATCACGGCGAATGGTATTTACAGAAACCTTAAATTTATCGCTTAATGTTTTAATTTTTATAACCTCGTTTTTTTGCATGAGGTTCATTATTTCTATTTGTCTTTCCAACTGTAACATTTACATACCTGCTTTATTTAATATTTTACCATAAACTAAAAAACAATGCAAGAAAAAAATGGATTATTATTGCGTTTTATGGAATATATTGTCACTTTATATAAGATTTGCAGAATAGCCGTAAAGCTTCTGCAGACCCGCAATCTGCTGTTCTTTTCCATTACTCATAATAGTTTGTTTATATCATCTTTTCTTTGATACCTTCTTAATATTTCACTGAACTCATCGACAATATCAGGCCTCCCTTTCCAATGGTTGAGTGTTTCTCTTAGATTATCATGTATATTATATAATTGACCGGGGAAATCTCTAGAATCGATTGTATATCTTCTTGGTTCAGAGAAACCTCCTGATCCCAGTCCCATTATAAGTTTCCACTCACCTCGCCTTACTGCAAACATTCCATCGAGAGCATGGTGTATTACTGCATCGTGTATGGGCTCATTTGGTTTTTCTCCCTTTAGTAGCGATAAAAAACTCCTGCTGTCTTCTGCGGCATTATACGGTAATTCAAAATCTACAATGTCTGCACATGTAGCCGTAAAGTCGATTAATCCAAGCAATTCGTTAGATCGAGTTCCCGGTTTAATGACTCCTTCCCACATCGCAATGAAAGGCTCTCTATGCCCTCCGTCAAATATATCACCTTTTTGCCCCCTTAAATCACCATTCGCCTTATGCCCGTAATCTTTTCCGTTAAAATTAGTTAATATTGCACCATTATCACTTGTAATAATAAGCAGAGTATTCTTTAACATGCTGTGCCTTTTAAGTGCATTCACAACTTCTCCTACAACCCAGTCGAAGATCGTTACCATATCACCACGAAGCCCGGCATCACTCTTACCCCGCATGAAATCAGGCGGTACACATGGCCGGTGAGGAGCTGAAGGTGTAAGGTATAAAAAAAGCGGTTTGTCTTTTTGGGTTTTCGAATGCTCATCGATAATTTCCACTGCTTTCCTCGCAAAAGTTATATCCACCTCGTCATCTCTCCAATCAGGCTGCATTAACCCTCTTCTTTGCTGAGGACCATAGAAAGTTTTTTCCATAGATGGAATTTCTACAGGTCTATAATTTTCAAGAAAACAGTAAGGGGGCATGTCGAGAGAACCTGCCATACCAAACCAATAATCAAATCCAAGGTCTCTTGGACCGCCTTCGATAGGGTGATTGTAATCTACTTCGAAACCATCCGTGTTCCATCCATCGTAGTTGCTCACTCTTAGAGGTGTCCCGTCCTTTTTAAACCAGTTTAAGCCAACATGCCATTTTCCAACTGCTGCAGTAGAGTATCCTTTCTTTTTTAGAATGGAGGCTGCAGTAAGACGTTCTGTTTCTATAAGAGGAGCACCAAATCCGCCAAGAACAAACCTTTTAAGCCATGTCCTCCATGCATAACGGCCTGTAAGTACACTATACCGGCTTGGTGTACATAATGCAGATGATGAATGTATATCTGTAAATATCATTCCGGCCTTAGAAATCGAATCTATATTTGGCGTTCTTATTTTTTCAGCACCATAGCATCCAAGATCACCATAACCAAGATCATCTGCCATAATGTAAATAATATTTGGTCTCATGACACATCCCCTTATTTCTTAAAATTATCATCTGTTTCTATCATATATGATTGGAGATAAAATGCAAGTTTTTTCTTGTGTTTTTTGTTATTTTATGTCTTATTATGGAGTATTTTTGCTTTTATTGATATTTACCGGTCATTAAACCTTCATTTTTATATCATGCTTTTCAAGAATATTTATCATTTCCTTTACAATACCAGGCTCTTTATTGTATAGATTAATTTCTTCAGCAAGGTCTGTATCCATATCGTACAGCTGTCCGGGGAATCCGGCTACAGGACCCGGACCATACGACTCACCTGATCCGGCTGTTTCATGAATTAATTTCCAGTTTCTCATTCTGACGGAAAAAACTCCCCCTCCCGAATGATGAATGAGATGTTCCCTTACGGCGCTCACAACGCCCGCAGAGCCGCAGCTGCTTTGATCCAATAACAGCGGTGCATAATTAAAACTATCCTCTGCTGTATTTTCCGGAATTTCCAGGTCCAAAAGTCCCGCACTTGTGGCAAATATATCATTTAAGCAGAATAATGAATCAGAAACACAACCGCCCCTGATTTTATCCGGCCAATGCACAATAAGAGGCTCCCTGTGTCCGCCTTCCCAGATATGGGATTTATATCCTCTTAAGTCTCCGCAGGATTTATGATTATATGTATGAAAAACCTCTTTTCCGTACGGAGACAGAACCCTGTCTCCGGGAAGTGCTCCGTTATCACTGGTAACAAAGATAAGTGTATTATCAAATTGATTAATTCTCTTCAGCTCTTTAACTATTTCACCGACCATCCAGTCAAAAAGCCATACAAGATCACCTCTCGGGCCGGCATGGCTTTTTCCCCGGGCAAATTCCGGTATAACACTATCCACACACGGTTCATGGGGTGCCGAAGCAGCCAGATATAAAAAGAACGGATCCTTTTTGTTTTTCCGGCCGGATATAAATTCCACTGCTTTTTGAGTAAATGTCGTATCGACCTTCTTATGTTCCCACCCCGGTGCTGTCATACCGGGACGCCCCGTGCACGGAAAAAGCTCATTGTAATAATTTGGAATTTCGACAAATTGCCTGTTCTCGATAAAGCCGAAAGGAGGCTGGCACGTAGAACAACCTGAGGTTCCGAAAAAATAGTCGAATCCCAAATCTACAGGCCCGCCTTGTATCCCGCCGGAATAATCTATCTTCTCCTCGAGCGATCTATCGGCATCGGGCCACGGAAGTTTTTGTTTAAAATTTATCTCCGTACCTTTCTTTGCCGTGAATCCCAAACCTAAATGCCATTTCCCTATACATGCTGTATTGTAGTGTTTCTTTTTAAGAAGTCCGGCAAGTGTAAGCCTGTCCTGTTCTATCAATGGCGGTTCATAACTGAATAAAACCTGACGCTTTAACGGTGTCCGCCAGCAGTATCTGCCCGTTAAAAGCCCGTACCGTGAAGGTGTGCATACAGCGGAAGCAGAATGTGCATCGGTAAATATCATACCGGATTCGGCAAGATAATCCATATTAGGTGTCGGAATCTTTGAACCGGGATTATAACAACCGACATCGCCGTATCCCATGTCATCAGCCAGGATAATAATAATATTGGGTTTATATTTCATGACTTGCTATAATATATGCGCCATACTTTCCTGTAAAGTCAAATATGCCTTAATTTATCCTTAAAAGATCATATTAACATTGATTTTATCCCGGCAAGAACATCATCAGAATCTTCGGAAGGGAACAATTCGAACCCCACTGTGCCGATAAAATTCATATCCTTTAACATTTTTAAAATATACTTATAATTCAATTCTCCCGTACCGGGTTCGTGCCTTCCGGGAACATCGGCGATATGAATATACCCGATATAAGAGATGTTCTCTTTTACCGTATTAATAATGTTTCCCTCCATTATCTGCATATGATAAATGTCGTAAAGAACTTTTAACCGCGGGCTGTTGATTTCCCTGACAAGCTCGAATGCAGTCTTGCTCGAATTAAGAAAAATACCCGGATGATCAATCTTCGAATTAAGCGGTTCCAGATAAAGAGTAATTTTCTCCCGCTCTGCAATCCGGGACAACTTCAGAAGATTATTAAAGAACCTCGATAGAAGTGTCTCATGGGAATATCCTGCGGATGATGTACTTTTAACTGTCTCCGAAGTGTTATTTTCTGACAACCCGGTTGATACAGGCAGCGCACTTCCGTCCGGATACAGACCCTGCGACAGTATCATAAGCCCCGGAGCTTTTAATTCTTTTGCAATTCTTATCGATTGAACAATCTCATCTTT
>QILZ01000271.1 GCA_003233545.1 Spirochaetales bacterium | reverse complement strand
AGCTGAAATCCTGGGGTGCATTACTGCTGCAACTCTTATCGATCCGGATATCTATTATTATTCTACAGGCATTAGCGCAGAAATGGATATGAAGACAACTCAGCTATGCTATTCCGCTCCCGCAGCTGTTCTGACCGATGCGGCACTGTACCAGTTATTTAAATATAAATACGGTATTGTGTATTGTATTTAATGTCGAAGCCGGGTATGTGGAGGCAAAATGTCCCGGTATTCAGGCGGCATTTATGAAGACCTTCCGCCAGATGGCCTTCGGCTGCACTGTAAGTTCGTCATTACCGATAGGGCTTTTGGATAATGCAGTAGTATTTTCTCCCACGCAGGTCATGATCGATCTCGATATTAATAAGGCGCTTTACAGATTTGCACAGTGAATAGAAGTAAATGAAGATACTTTGTGCCTCGACCTTATTAATGACCTTGAATTTTGCGAAAAATCAGCCTACCTGGAAAACGAGCACACACTAAAGCATTTCCGTAATGTACTATGGGATCCCATGTTTATGGACAGGAAAAGAGTCCTCGGATGAAAGTAACGAAAAAATGCTCCGAAAGGCGGATGCGGCCTGGCGGGAGCTTTTGGCTGAAGAAGAATCAGTAGAGGTCGATCCTTTATTTGCCAGGGAAATTGATAGAATTGTTGGAACTGCAAGAGACGAATTCCTTAATTGAATCACAATACTATCCTTTAATCGCGCCCATGGACATTCCCCGGACAAGATGTTTCTGCACTAAAAAGGCAAAAATTAACACGGGTGCCATTGCTATAACTCCGGAAGCACTCAGGCGCCCCCACAGTATTTGATATTGCGTAACATTCGAAGCTACCCCGATCGGAAGCGTAGCCGAGACCTTCGTTTGTGCCAGGATTAAAGCAAAAAGGAACTCATTCCACGACATTATTAAGATAAAAATTGCTGTTGCTATAATCCCAGGCCTTGCTATTGGAATAATAATATTCCAAAAGGCGCCCATACGCGAATATCCGTCCACCATAGCTGCATCTTCCAGTTCTTTTGGAATTTCCGCAAAGAACCCGCGCATCATCCAGACAGCAAAAGGCAGGTTAAATGCGGTATAAGCGATTATAAGCCCCGTTCTTGAATTAATCAGGTGAAATAACCTGAGCATCGAAAATAAGGGTATAATAGTGACAATAGGAGGGAACATCCTTGTAGATAATACCCAGAAAGAAATCTGATAATTCAAATTATGCGGCAATTTGAACCTGGCAAGAGAATACGCAGCAAGCATACCTATCGATAAAGATACAATAACAGTTGAAACAGTAACAATAATACTATTTCGGATATATTCCAAAAAACCAAGTTCATTAAACAGGATCGAATAATGATCGAACGTCATATTCGGAGGTACCAATTCCGGTGGTATGGTAAAAATATCTATAGGATTTTTAATCGATGTGCTGATTATCCAGATAACAGGGAAGATAACAATTATTGTAATAAAAATTACAAATACTAATTTTAAAATTGATTTCATAGTGTAAACACTTCCTCAGCCTTAAGACGATTTATAAAAACATTACTTATGATTACTGTTATAATCAGCATAATAAAAGACATCGCAGTTGCATAACCGATATTACTAAAACGGAATGCATGTCTGTAAATATATAAGCTTATCGTTTCCGTTGCATTAGCCGGCCCGCCGCCTGTCATAATAAAAACCTGGTCAAAAATCCTTAATGTATCCATTAATCTTAATAAAAGGGCTATTAGAACAGCGGGGATTAATAACGGCCATGTAATGAACTTAAATATTTGAAATTTATTGGCGCCATCCACGATAGCAGCTTCGTACGGATCGGTCGGTATAGCCTGCAGACCTGCAAGCAGGATTAAAAACATAAATGGAGTCCACTCCCAGATATCTAAAATAATTAATGAGAAAAGCGCCGTTTTTACACTTGCTTCCCATATCATTCCCTTTATTCCGATTAAACCAAGAAGATAATTTAAAACACCGAAATCAGGTATATACATAATCTTAAAAATAACTGCAACAACAATAGGCGGCAGCATCATTGGTGTTAATAACAGGGCACGAAATACATTCCGCCCTGCCAATCTGGTATTAAGCAAAAGAGCCAGCCCCAGTCCGAAAGTAAATTCAATCGTAACTCCTACCCCGGAATATATTGCGGTATTCTTAAGAGCATTCCAGAAGAGATTATCCGACATAATCTGAATAAAATTTTTTAAACCTACGAAACTTCTTTCACCGGTACGTATATTAATCGTATGGAGACTTGCTATTATAGCAAATATAAGCGGGTAAACAGTAAGAATAAGGAGCAGGAGAATAGTCGGAACTAAAAGTAAATATTTTAATTCTTTCTCGGTCCAGCGTGATAAAGCCTTAAGATTCATACTATACTCCTTAACGGGTATTTGCCATACTCCCTGGCAAATTCAAACAGTTTTATTACCTTTTCCACAGACGTATCAGGCTGAAGATTATGAGCCCCGGCCAGAATATAACCGCCGCCTTCTGCAGCATTATTTATGACTCTTTTTACTTCATTTTCCAGGTCCTTTAAAGATCCGAACGGTACAATCCTCTGAATATCGATACCGCCGAAAAGGCAGGCCATGGAACCAAAAGTATCTTTAATTTTCTTAATATCCATATCTTTTGCATTAGGCTGAAGTGCGTTTAGAATATCTACTCCCACATCGATCAGATCTCTCATAATAGGAAAATAAGATCCGCACGAATGATACGCAATTTTAATACCGGGTTTTTCTCCTTTCAGTTCATCAATAATGTACTTCATCCTCTCTTTAAATACTTCCCTCCAAAGTTTCGGGGAAATGATCATCCCCTTCTGAGATCCGAAATCATCCCCGAGCCATATTATATCAGCCCCTAACCTAATTAATTCTTTTGCAACTCCTATACTATATTGCATAATGTGATCCAGAAGCGCAAAAATATAAGGTTTTTTCATAGCAAAATCGATAAAGAACTTTTCCATCCCGACTAAATACCAGGATGCCTCAAAAATTGTAGTTTCCACATCACCGCAGACAGCATAATTTTTACCGTATTTCTTAACCATTTTCTCAGCACTATCGAATCTGCCGGGAGCCTTCGGATCCGGAAATTCAAAATCATTAATTTCGCTTACGGATTCGGCTTTTGAAAGCGGATGCTCGATCATCTCGGTATAATAACCGCTTCTGCGATATTTAATTTTCCATTCATCCGTATATATGCCGTTTCCTGTTTCCACAGTAGGATTACTTTCGGGGGCCTGTGCCCCGATACCGACGATATCATTACCAAGATGCGTTAACAATTCGGTATAAGAAATTCTATTTTCAGAAAGAGGTGAATCGGGATGAGTATAATCTTCTATTCCCAGATATTCGCTGAGCTTTGCAGCAACCTGAGGAGTTACGGTTATATATACCGGTACCCGATCCGGTTCTTTTAAGTTAACAGCCGTTAGGACCCTTTTCTTTGATGACCATTTATAATCAGTGCACATTTATAAACTCCGCTTCCATAATATCACTTTTACAACAACCATTAGCCTTGCCGGAAAAAATATATAAGCACCGGGAAGTTTTTGCTTCCCGGTGTTATGATACTATTTTATATATCCGGCCTTTTTCATCAACTTTTCTACTTCAACCTGCGATTTTGCTAATGCTTCTTTGGGAGTTATTTCTCCGGCTACAGCTTTAGACAGATAAATACCGAAGGTATTTTCCACCTCATTCCAGTTAGATATTCTGGGCCGTGGTGTAGAATTAGCTATGGCGTCTTTAAGTACAAGAAAGTACTTGAATTTCGGCATTTTTGTCAGTTCCGGGTCAGTAAAAACGGAAATCCTCGTGGGCGGCGTACCCATCTTAAGAGCATAATCCTTCTGATTTTTAGCCGATGTCGCCCAATGAATAAAATCGAACGCCAAATCTTTGTTTTTAGCACCTTCCGGAATTGCCACAAGCCAGTGCCCGATTTCCGAAGATCCTTTAACCGTACCTGCCGGTATCGGTGAATATCCGATTTTACCTACGACTTTAGACTGCTTGGGATCCTCGAATGTCGGTACAAACGCAGGCCAGTTAATTGTGGATGCGGCTTTCCCCTGCAGCATATAAGTAGCTAATTGCTGAGCATTAAAACTTTCAGCTCCCGGAGGAGAAACATCTTTTAATTTAAGAAAGAAGTTAAGTGCAGTTAATGCTTCGGGCGTATCGATCCGTACTACGCTTTTGTCTTCATTAAACATACGACCGCCGAAGGACCAGAATACCGGCATAAACTGTGCTACAACAGGATTGCCCTGTTGGCCGCGTAAAACGTATCCGTAAATACCATTTCCCGCATCCGTGATTTTTTTCATTACCGAATATGCTTCGTCCCAGGTTTTTGGTGCCCTGTTTAACCCGTAGTCTGCAAAAAGATCCTTTCGATAGAAAAACATCTGTGCATTGCCGAAAAACGGCATGGCATAAACCTTGCCCGTCTTATACGGATAACGGCATATCGCAGCCGAAGTCGGTATAAAATCATCCGACAAACCCGATTCTCCCCTCTTTTTAAAAAATGGTCCCAGATCGGTAAGCCATCCATTCTCTGCATACTGAGTAAACCAGGGATCATCGAGGAGTACGATGTCATAAAGTCCTGTTTTTTTCGACATATCCAGAACTTCTTTTTCAAAGAGATTCGAATATGGCGCTTCTACGAATTCCACTTTAATTCCCTTTAGTTTACCATACTCTATTAGTGCTTTCTTGGTTGTCTGACCTTCGATAGAATTCAGGGTTGCCAGAACCAGTTTTCCGGAAGTTTTTGCCTTTTCCTGCTTCCCGCCTCCGAAAACACTTGCCAATAGCCCTAACAGTAATAGAGCTATTAAAAGATTTCTTGCTAACCTATTCATGTTAGTCCTCCTTAAAGAATATTTGGAAGGCCATAAATGGCCTGATCCACATGTTTAGTAAAAAACAGGGATGTATGACCGGGTTTTCGCTGCAAATGCTTAATAAATAATCCTTTACAGTTTATTTTATAGAGCCGAATCCGTAATTTCTGCCGTATTATTATTAATTCAGGAATGTTTTTACAAAAAGAAGTTAAAATAAATGTTATTTTTTCTACAAACATTTTCCCTGCCGGAATTGTAATAAACAGCTTAATATGCGACCGTGCACATGCACGGTTTTAAAAGTACAATTTCATTTAAACATCATATTCTCTGAAAATCAAGCTTTTTTTTAATTTTACCAAAAAAGCACACATTTTCATACTTTTTCAGGAATCTAAAAATATATCAAAAAATTATAATTATTAATTTAGCAAGCTGTCGGATCGCATCGTATATTAAAAATAAATATCCTCCCTGGTTAATATTCCAATGTTTTCGCCTATCCCTATATGTGTTTTCGTATAGATTACACCGCCCTCCGGTATGCTGCCGTTTATAATATATTCATACAGAACCTTAATCGCATAATAACCCTGGCCAAACGGATCTTCTCCTATTGCCGCTGTAACTATTCCTTCTTTTAACAACCTTATGGTATCGGAAAAGAAATCAAAACAGACTATTTTTATTTCATGTTCCAGACCAAGCTCTTTTAAAGCTTTTACAGCACCGAAAGGACCGTTCCCGGTTGTAAAAAATATTCCCTTAATCTCATTTTTTCTTTTAAAAATATCCTTTATTATAGTATAGGTTTCCTCGTTAGAATCATGATTTTCAAAAACATCTAAAATATTGATACTTTTATAATCCGATTTAATAATTTCTCTAAAAGCATTTAAACGTGTTTTATGCACAAAAACATTTTTAAAAGCTGTAATAATTATTATAGAGCTTTCACCATGCAGGAATTTAACCATCAATTCACCGGCCATGCGGCCAGCCATATATGTGTTTTGTCCTATATAACATATCCTCTTACTTAACGGAGAATCCGTATTCAACGTAACAACAGGTATGCCCCGATTTGTAGATTTATCAATCCATTTTTTAAGCATGTCCGGATCCGCAGGTGCAATTGCAATACCATCAAATTTATCTTTAACAACATTTTTAAATATTTCAATTTGTTCATCCGGATTATGAACATTAGTTACATGCCATTTTGTCTTTACTATAAAACGGCCTATTTCCGATAAAAAGGATAGTGTGCCCTGTTTAACACGGCTCCACAGGGGATCGCTTGGTGTAATCATGGCAATATTAAGGTTTTTTTTTGTAACAAGAAATTGCGCGATCTTATTCGGCGAATACCCCAGCTCTTTTGCTTTTCTTATTATCCTGTTTTTTGTCTTTTCACTTATTCCGCTGCGGTTATGAAGAGCTCTATCCACCGAACCGCGGGATATTCCCAGTAATGAAGCAATATCTTTCTGTCTGGGTGCTTTATTTCGATCGGTTATCTTTGCCATAATGCATTTATAATGGTAAACATTTTATAAAAAAAAGAAACAATTTTATTTTATTTATGCCAGTACGCATTAATAATTCAAGCATCTACCGGTTTATTTATTATTTTTCTTGATTTTCTGTATTTATTCTACTACTGTTTTCTATACCTGGAAATAAATAAAGAACCGGGAGTCGATTATGATAGACAGAAAAAGGTTTGCTTTAAATAGAATTATTTATCCTTATAAATCTCTGCCTGATTTTATACGTCTTGCATCGGAAATCGGCCTGCAGAAGATTGAAATACGCAATGACCTTGAAGAAAAGGATGTTCTGGATTCATATTCACCGGACGAAATTACAGGAATTCTCGAAGAAAAGAAAATAGAAGTTATAACCATAAATGCTCTGCAGAATTTTAATGTTCCTGAGATTCTTCCGGACAATTTTAATGAACTAAAAACTCTGATAAAAAC
>QILZ01000236.1 GCA_003233545.1 Spirochaetales bacterium | reverse complement strand
CGAGTTTTTACATAGAGTTTGCTAAATTCGACAGGCCCGCCTAAAGCCCTCAGTGCTATTTTATTTCCACTCCGGATAGGTGAAACAACAGAATAATTAAGCTTATTCTGACCGTTTATATAAACACTTATTAAATTATCCAACCGATTGTATATAATGTCTGTTTTTATTTTAGAATTTATTGATACCGGGATGCTTATACTTGCGATCTGAACCATTTTTATGTCGTCGTACGATCGATATAGTTGTAAATAGGTATGCTTCGATTGATAATATCGTGGATCTTTTGTCAGCCATACTAAAAAGGATTGGCCAAACCCATAACCACTCCCGGTTTTTTCACCGGAAGCAAAAAAGTGCAGGCCATAACCTATTTTCTCTTTAACGGAACTTTCAGCAGTAAATCCAAACAGAGTTTCCGGCTTGTTTTGAATAATGTTAAATGAATATTTGGCAAATCTCTGAGAAACACTAGTTTGACTGAGTGTGGAATAACCGGTTTTCCAATTTCCCAAAAGAGCTTTTCCGTTTTTAAATCCGGAAAATACAGTATATTCGGGAAACGCCTGTACCTTTTTCTGCACAGAAGGTTTGGAGGCCGAGGCTGCCTGTGAAGCTTTTAGTTTTTCGATTTGTGCGGTTAATCGAGCCGCCTGTTTATTATACTGACTTGTTAATGCTGCATTCTTTTCCTTTAGCTCTGCAAGTAATTGTTCTTTAGTCTTCGGAGGAACGGATTTCCAAACAGTTTCCGCATTTAATTTATCCCCGCCTTCCCATTTTATTACTCCGGAATAAGCGACTCTGTTATTTAAAATTATATTGGATATAGCAATTTTGTTATTATCTTGAATTTTAAAAGTAACGTAGCCGAGATCTATTTTATCGGGAATTTGTTTATCCGCTTTATAATACGGGCCGTAGATAACCGCACCGGTTCCCCCATCGTACTTTAGAATTACTGATAGTTCCACTCCATTATAGTAGATAGAACGAATATAGATTTTATCGGGCCCGGCAACAGAAGTTTTAGCTCCGGATAGATCAAGTAATTTAGTATCTATTGTTTGAGCCATAACAGCAGTAGCGATTAAAATAATTACTAAAACAAGCAATAACCTTTTCATATTACCCTTCCTCCTCCTATAAAACTAAATAATTAATTTAACATTATAGTCTATCATAAAATAGATATCGATGCAATCAGTTTTGATAAATTAACAGCAATTTTCATTTTGATTTTTGAAGGTCTAAAAATGTAAAATTATTTTCATAAACAAAGAAAACCAGCTTTGTCTTGCCATGAAGGGAGCTATACGGGCAATTGTAAGAGTAACCGGAAGAATGGCTCACGGAGCAATGCCTTTAACAGGTATAAATCCGAATACGAGGATGGCAAGAATATATGCACTCACCGTGTACAGGTTTCTTAATTCCGGTATTTAGAACCCCGGCAAACAGCAGTTTCGTAAAGTTCAGGAAAAACTTATTTTTTGTGTTTAAAAAGGGCAGCTTATTGCCGCTTTTTTCTTTAAACTGCCCCTCATTATTTCATGCTGAACACCGGATGCTATTCCGGACGTATTTCCTTTACAAGTATCTTTTTACCATTCTCTATCTTAAAAAGAAACAGAGGTTTATTTGTAGGAATACCGTCCTTCATGCTCCATGTAAACATAAGACCATGGAAATTTTTAACATTTCTGCAGTAATCGGCGATTTTCTTCCTCTCTTCCGCAAGTTTCTTCGGATCGCCCGTTACACCTGTCTTTTCGATAGCCTCTTTTATCATATAGACTGCATCGTAATAGTGTGTGGAAAGGCTCGGGGGAGACATTCCCTTATGATCCTTTGCATAGGCCTTTTTAAAAGCATCCCATCCCGGGCTGTCTATATTCGGGTTGATATAGTTGTAAATCATAACACCGTTAAGAGCCCTTCCGCCGATTGTATAGAGCGGTGCATCATCGGCACTGTTAAAAATAAGGAGTTTGCCCATATTCTTCCAGCCGCGGTTCTTAAGCTCTTTAATAATTTTTGCAACCTTTTCCGACTGGGCGGCAAAAATAATTCCGTCCGGTTTCTGCTCGAGGGCTTTTACAACAAGCGGACCGAATGTTATTGCATCTCTCGGCACAATCACATCCTTAAGCGGCTGTACACCCGCCTTTTTAAGTCCTATTACATGAGCCTTTGCCATTCCCGGCCACGGACCGTAGGGTTCCACAAACTGAACAACCTTTTTCATGTCAGGAAACTGCTTTGCCCAGGCTGTTACCACCGGCGGAAGTTTGCCTTCCGTGCTGGAAAACCACGAAATCGACCATGGGAAAAATTTCTCAGCGTATTCCAATGATGTTGTTGCAGTAAAGGACATCATCTTACTCTCCACGGCAATAGGCATAGCCGCCATAATGACAGGTTCCGGAACAGGTCCAAGGGCAACAAGAGAATCCTTTACAACCTTTGCCATTTCAACCGTTCCTTTGGCAGGATCCATTCCCGTATCTATTCCTATAATCTTAACCGGTTTGCCTGCAATACCGCCTTCTTTATTAATTTCATATGCAGCCCGTTCGGCACCCCACTCGAGATACTCGCCGATACTTGCGATAGGCCCGGTTAAACAGTTTAAGAATGGTATTTTCCACTCACTGACCACAACCTTACCGGTTTCGGAAGAAGCGGCTTTTACGCTTTCCTTCTTTCCCCCTGCCCATACCGTAAAAGACATGAATACGATAAGTGGAAGTAAAATAATTAATAATTTTTTCATTACACTCTTCTCCTTATCACAGTTTAATTATTATCCGGTATGTCTCTCCGTTTATTTTCCGGCTTTCTGCGGCTTCCCTAAAAAAAACGGTAAAACATACTTGATTTTAAAAATTTATACCAGTAGAATCACTTTAAGTCAATTATACTTAAGCCAATTACATATAAAAAGTTATATGTAATAATATCTGACATAACAGGGAGAGTGCAATGAACCTTGATCCTACAAAAATGAAAGACTGGGAGATCGCAGAAGCTGCGGAATCCGGCATGAAAACCGTTTATCAGCTTGCGGAAGAACTGGAACTTGAAAAAATGGAATTATACCCATACGGTCATTTTCTGGGAAAGCTGGATTACAACAGGATACTAAAAAGATTTAAAGATCGAAAAAACGCAAAATATATCGATGTTACTGCAATTACGCCGACTCCTCTCGGGGAGGGTAAAACCACTACAACTATCGGTCTGATCGAAGGGCTCGGTAAAATCGGCAGGAGGGTTACGGGCGCCATACGGCAGCCTTCCGGAGGTCCTACCTTTAATATCAAAGGGTCTGCGGCAGGCGGAGGACTTGCCCAGTGTATTCCCCTCTCCGATTTCAGCCTTGGGTTAACAGGAGATATAGATGCTATAACCAATGCCCATAATCTCGCAATGGTTGCTCTTACCGCAAGGCTTCAGCATGAGTTTAACTATGGTGATAAAATCCTTGAAAAAAAGAGGCTGAAACGTCTTAATATCGACCCTAAAAATATTGCCATGGGATGGGCAATCGATTTTTCCGCTCAGGCCCTGCGCGAAATTATAATCGGCCTCGGCGGAAAAATGGATGGTTTTACAATGAGAAGCAGTTTCCAGATAACCGTATCTTCCGAGATCATGGCGATACTTGCAATTGCGTCCGACTTAAAAGATTTGCGCAAAAGAATAGGCAGGATAGTTGTTGCCTATGATAAACAGAAGAACCCCGTAACAACCAGTGACCTGGAAGTCGACGGAGCCATGTCGGCTATTATGGCAAGAACAATTAATCCCAGCCTTATGCAGACAATAGAGGGACAGCCGGTTCTGGTACATGCAGGTCCCTTTGCAAATATAGCGATAGGTCAGTCTTCTATTATTGCAGACAGGCTGGGCATGAAGTTAGGAGATTACCATGTAACGGAAAGCGGCTTCGGAGTGGATATTGGGTTCGAAAAATTCTGGAATCTCAAGTGCAGAAACTCAGGCCTTAAACCGGATGCCGCGGTAATAGTATGTACCGTACGGGCACTTAAGATGCACGGCGGAGGACCGAGTGTGGTCCCGGGAAAGCCTTTGGACGAAGCATATACCAGGGAACATACCAAGCTGGTAGAGAAGGGTATACAGAACCTGATCGCTCATATAGAAACGGTAAAAAAGAGCGGTATTCCTGCAGTTGTATCCATCAACCACTTCGCTACGGACACGGACGACGAAATAAATATTATACGAAAGGCAGCGGAAGCCGCCGGAGCCCGTGTAGCGTTAGCCCGGCACTGGGAAAAGGGAGGAGACGGCGCTAAAGAACTTGCTGAAGCTGTTGTGGATGCCGCAAATGATAATTCGAAATTCACATATCTTTACGAGACCGAAACATCACAGAAAGACAGAATACAGAAGATTGCAACGGAAATCTACGGCGCAGACGGTGTTAGTTATACTGACGAAGCAGAGAAAAAACTAAAAGCAATTCAGGACGATCCGGAGCTTAGATACATGGGAACATGTATGGTTAAAACACACTTAAGTCTGTCTCACGACCCTTCGCTTAAAGGCAGGCCGAAGGGCTGGACTTTGCCCATACGGGACATTCTTCTCTACAGAGGGGCTCAGTTTGTCGTTCCTGTTTCCGGTGATGTAAAACTAATGCCGGGAACAGCATCCGATCCTGCTTTCAGGAAAATAGATGTTAATACGGAAACCGGGAAGGTAACCGGTTTATTTTAATATAACGAGTTAAGCAGGGCCTGTATTCTGCGTCCTGCTTTTCCCCTGTGGGAAATACGGTTCTTTTCCTTATCATCGAGCAGGGAGACTGTCTTATTTATTTCGGGAATAAAAAACACGGGATCGTAACCGAATCCGCCGGTACCTTCGGGAGAACGGGCGATTTCGCCGTGGAAGGTCTCCTGTGCTGCGAAGAATCTGTCGTGCCCGGCAAATAGAATCATACAGCAGACAAAATAAGCTTTCCTGTCTGTTATTCCCTTCATCCTGTCAAGCAGAAAATCTATTTTCTCTCCGGCAGACAGTTTTTTACCCTTTTCAGTACTTCCGTACCTCGCAGATCTTATACCCGGTTCCCCCTTAAGAGCCGGCACAACAAGCCCGGAATCATCGGCTATAACGGGAATACTCTTTCCGGCATTTCTGAGCGAATTATAAAGAGCCATGGCCTTGCCGATTGCATTTTCGAAGAATGTTGTCCCTGTTTCATCATAACTAAAATTTATCCCGTATTCTTCCGGCATACGGAGGGTATAACCCTTTAAGACAGCCTTAAGTTCTTTAAGTTTATGTATATTATTCGTTGCAATTACTATATCCATTTTCAGGCAAACCTCTTATTCCATATTCTGTAATATTTAACGGCTTTCTTTTTAAGAGAATACAGCGAAGAATCGATAGTCCCCTTAGGTATTTTTATAATATCGGCAAGTTCTCTGTTAGAAGGCGAAAGTTTGATTTTGGAAATTGCAGTCTGTGCGTCTTTCATTGTCTTCTTCAACCTGGTAATTCCTTCCGGGCAGTAATCCATAGTGCCCGAAACGGAAGATTTATGCAATTCCTCTTCCAAAAGTATCAATTTATAATATGCCCTGTTTCTTCGTTCTCTTAAAACAATCAAACGCTTCTCTTTTTTAAAAAGAAGACTTCGTATCTCGCATACTTTTTTCCCGAGCCAGTCATAACTGTACCCCGTAACAGCCGCAGCTTTAACGATATCCTCTTCGCAGACAGTAACTGCCTGCTTTAGTATGTATATAATGTAATGCCGGCTGTCCGCTTTTCCTCTGATTATTCCCGGATAATCTTCTAAAAGCATCCCTTCGGGTTCCGCACCCGCAGGCTCATCCGCCGTATTCCAGAATTCTTTTAAGGACGAATACTTCCAGTTCCTATCGCACACCAGTCTTTTTCTTGAATAAATCCTGAACTGCCATTTTAAGGAAGAGTACAGATAAGCCTCGAAGTTTCTTCCGATATCATTATAATTTCTAATTATTCTCATTATCCTCCGGTAAAAAAACAGATAAAACTCAGAACAATCATCTTCTCCCCATCCGTATTTTCGCTGCGGATACCTGTATATAATGATAGAAATCTCCTTAAGAATATCATTATACCCGGCCCCTGTTTTCTGATACCTTAATACCTTCCCTGACAATGCAGTACTTTTTCCCGTGGCAATCATTCGAACCTCCATGCCGACGCCCGAGGTTTATCTACCCCCGGGGCAGAAAAAGTATTGCAATCTTCGTGCCAGAAAAGAGTACTGTTTAATGTTTAATTCCAGGAATGATTTACATATATTTACAATTCTTTATCACGGACAGCACAACAGCAGTACCAGGCGTACCGTCAGAAAACTTTAAGGAACGAAGCT
>QILZ01000072.1 GCA_003233545.1 Spirochaetales bacterium | reverse complement strand
TCGATATTACTGCTGATTTAATCGTAGCCCAGCTGTTATTTCTCGAATCTCAGGATCCTGAAAAGGATATTCATATCTACATAAACAGCCCGGGCGGTTCGGTAACAGCAGGACTGGCAATTTATGATACTATACTGTATATAAAGCCGGATGTCAGTACAATCTGCCTTGGTCAGGCTGCATCGATGGCCGCACTTCTCCTCTCCTGCGGATGTTCAGGCAAGCGTTTTGCACTTCCGTCATCACGAATTCTTATTCATCAACCCTGGGGTGGTGTTTCCGGCCAGGCTGCCGATATTGGTATACAGGCGCGTGAAATAGTCCGTGTAAAGAAGCTAATCATAAGTTATTTCGCTCTGCATACAGGTAAAAGTGAAAAAACAGTGGCAAAAGATCTGGAACGGGATTACTATATGTCTGCGAAAGAAGCAAAAAATTACGGAATCGTGGATAAAGTCTTAATAAGGGGAGAAAATGGGAAGAGTAGCAAAGAATGACGGACAAAAAGTCTGTTCTTTCTGCGGCAAGAGTGCAGATTCTGTCAGGCGGCTTATAGCGGGACCCGGCGTATATATATGCGATGAATGTGTTAATGTCTGTAAACATATCCTGGATGAAGAAGATGAGGTTCTATCTACCGAATTCCAGGAAGATATACCAAAGCCCAAAGATATCAAGGAATATCTGGATCAGTACGTTATAGGGCAGGAACAGGCAAAAAAGGTACTTTCGGTTGCCGTATATAATCACTACAAAAGAATCTCCATGGGACACAAGATCGAAAAGGATATCGAAATCGAAAAATCGAACGTTCTGTTAATCGGGCCTACCGGGACAGGGAAGACTTTGCTTGCACGTACTCTTGCAAAAAAACTGAAAGTACCTTTTGCAATCGCAGATGCAACAACGCTTACCGAAGCAGGTTATGTGGGGGAGGATGTGGAGAATATCCTTCTTAAACTTATTCAGAATGCCGGAAACAATATACCGACAGCGGAAAAGGGAATAATCTATATAGATGAAATCGATAAGATTGCAAGAAAAGGCGAAAATGTTTCCATTACACGCGATGTCTCCGGTGAAGGAGTACAGCAGGCCTTATTAAAGATAATCGAAGGAACCGTAGCTTCCGTCCCTCCCCAGGGAGGGAGAAAACACCCGAACCAGGAAATGCTTAGGATTAATACGAATAATATCCTCTTTATATGCGGCGGTGCTTTTGTAGGACTGGATAAAATGGTGGAATCAAGAATATCACAGCATCCTATGGGTTTCGGTGCGGATATTAAACCGGCAGACGAAAAGGATCTTATAGAACTATACTCCCACCTTCATCCGGATGATCTTATACAATACGGACTTATACCGGAATTTGTCGGGAGACTTCCATTGGTCGTTACACTCGGAGAACTGGACATCGAAGCGCTGAAAAAAATCGTAACCGAGCCCAGAAATTCCGTATTAAAACAGTATAAGGCCTCCATGAAACTCGACGATGTCGAGCTTGAATTCCAGGAGAATGCGATCGAGGAAATCGCCAGGAAAGCGGTAAAAAGAAAAACAGGTGCAAGAGGATTACGTTCTATCGTGGAAGAATTGATGATAGATATTATGTATGATATTCCTTCCATCGAAGGAAAGAAAAAAGTAGTTGTAACAAAAGAAGTAGTGGAAAAATCAAATAAACCGGAAATTATTATTATCGGAGAAAAGAAAACTGCATGAAAATCTTTTCAAAAAAGACGGAACTCCCTCTTGTTCCTTTGAAAGATCTTGTGGTTTTCCCGGGGATGATTGTTCCCTTTTTTGTCGGCAGGAAAAAATCCATACAAGCAGTAGAAGCGGCCAATAAGCAGGGAAGGCTTCTCTTTGTTGCACCGCAAAAAGATACCTCGGTGGAAGACCCCGGGGAAAACGATATATATAATGTCGGAACAATTGTTCATATTCTGCAGATGCTGAAACTTCCCGACGGAACCATCAGACTGCTCGTCGAGGGAAACCAGAGGGCAAAGGTTCTGAAATATCTGCAGAAAGATAAATCTCTCAAGGTAAATATAAAACCCATAGATAATAACCAGGAATTAACATCGACAATATCGGCATTGATGAGAAACATCACCAGGGAATTCAATAAATATTCGAATCTCTATAAAAAAGTACCTTCGGAAATTATTAACTCCATAGACAGAATCGAAACACCAAATAAATTAGTCGATACAATTGCCGCAAATATTCCTTTAAAAATAGAAAAAAAAGTTGAACTTTTATCAGAATCCGATACGGGAAAACGGCTCGAAAACTGCATTAACATCCTTATTTCTGAAAATGAAGTTCTTCAGCTGGAAAACAGGATTAACGATAAGGTACGGAAAAAACTGGAGAAAACCCAGAAAGAGTACTTTTTAAATGAACAGCTTAAAGAAATTCAGAAAGAACTTGGTGCTGATCAGAATGATCCTTCCGGCGCAAAAGAACTGGAAAAGCGGCTTAAAGATAAGAATCTGCCGGAAGATGTGTGGTTTAAATGCGAAAAGGAACTTAAACGGCTCTCACGAATGCAGCCTATTTCGCCGGAATCCGCCGTTCTCCGTACATATCTGGAATGGATAGCAGACCTTCCATGGAAAGAAACGACCCAGGATAATAAAAATATAGATATAGCGCAGAAACGGCTCGACGAAGATCACTACGATTTAAAGAAAGTTAAAGAGAGAGTTCTCGATTTTATTGCCGTACGGCAGTTAAAAGGAAAGGTCAAGGGTCCTATCTTATGCTTTGTCGGACCTCCCGGAACCGGCAAAACATCACTTGGGAGATCGGTAGCGCGTTCACTCGACAGGGATTTTGTTAGAATTTCTCTCGGCGGTGTACGTGACGAAGCCGAAATAAGGGGACACAGAAAGACATATGTAGGGGCTCTTCCGGGCAAGATTATTCAGTCGATGAAGAAAGCAGGCACAAGAAACCCTGTATTTTTACTCGATGAAATAGATAAAATGAGTGCCGACTTCAGGGGAGACCCCGCTTCCGCTCTGCTCGAGGTTCTCGATCCCGAACAGAATTCGACCTTTGTCGATCACTATCTGGAGGTGCAGTACGATCTTTCCGATGTGATGTTTATTACAACGGCCAACTCCGTACATAATATACCGTACGCTTTACGGGACAGAATGGAAGTCATTCATATTCCGGGATATACGGAATATGAAAAACAGAAAATAGCGGAGAAATTCCTTATAACAAAGCAGCTTAAGGAAAACGGATTGGAATGGGCGGATATAAAATTTCAGAAAACAGCCATACTTAATCTTATACGCTTCTATACTATGGAAGCCGGAGTTAGAAATTTAGAACGCGAGATAGCAAATATTTTAAGAAAAATTGCACGAAAAGCGGTAAAATCGGGGATTAATGAAGAAACAAGTACGAAAACAGGGAAGCAGTTTCGTATACAGATCACTGCAAAGAGTTTAAAAAAGTACCTCGGGAAAGAGATATTTCACGAGACAATGTTCTGTAAGGATACAAAACCGGGCCTTGCCTACGGGCTTGCATGGACAGAAGCCGGCGGTATGATGCTTGCCGTGGAAGTAGCAATTTTAGAGGGAAAAGGCGAACTTCTCTTAACCGGAAGCTTAGGTGATGTGATGAAGGAGAGTGCACAGACAGCTCTTTCGTTTATACGTGCCCATGCCGGAGAGTTTGATATTGCAGGTGATTTTACACGGGACAAAGATATCCATGTACATGTCCCGGAAGGGGCTATACCAAAAGACGGTCCCTCTGCCGGCATCACCATAACATCCGCTCTTCTCTCTGCAGTAACAGGCATACCGTTAAAACCCGGATATACAATGACAGGAGAGGTAACACTGACCGGCAGAATACTTCCCATAGGCGGGGTTAAAGAAAAGGTTCTGGCAGCCCACAGGAATAAAATGAACCATCTTCTCATGCCCGAACTTAACAGGAAAGACATAGAAGAACTGCCCAAAGAAGTGCTCACATCGATAGACTTCGTATTTGCGGATTCTATTATGGATGCACTCGACGAACTATTTCCTCCCGGTACATGGAAAGAAAGAAAAGAAAAGGAAAAATCAGCTTAATTCTTAATCGAAGGTTGAATAAAAGACGAATTTATTCCGCCTTAAGTTTATTTATCTTTAATGAGACGGGCAAAAGCAGCTCCGAATTTTTCTCCTGTTCTCAGATCCTCTGCTGCCGGTCTTCCGATAAATGTGTAAGAATCCGTTAGTTCCCACTTTATACCTTCGGTTAATTTTTTAAGTTCACGAAGCGCTCCTCCGCTCCAGCCGTAACTTCCGAACATCGCCATTTTCTTATTCATAATCCGTTTGTGTACAGCCGCACTTACGGCCTGAGCCATAGGCGGAAACAGCGAAGCTTCATATGTCGGAGATCCTATCATAACTCCTCTCTTTGTCCACAGCGAAGGCAGGATATAACCGGAGTGTGTTCTTGCCACATCGAATATCTCTACAGGAATGCCTTCTCCGGAGATTCCCTGAGCCACTGCATTCATCATCATCTCCGTATTCCCGTACATCGAACCGTATAGGAGTGTAACACCGGCTTCTGTTTTACCGGCAGCATATTCCGCCCATTTCTTATAGAGCCTTACAATTTCTGCCGGGTTTTTCCGCCATACAAGACCGTGCGACGGTGCAATAACGGCAATATCCACATCCTTTAATTTATCGATTGCCTTTAAAACCGGGTTTGAAAATTTTGCAACTATATTAACATAGTATCTTAAGGACTCTTTCTTATAAAAATCGATATTTCCGCATCGATCATTAAATATTGCACCCTGTAGTGCACCATAACCCCCGAATCCGTCACATGAGAATAGAATTTTATTTTTCCTCTCATAGGTCATCATAGTCTCCGGCCAATGGACAAAGGGAGTATGATAAAAGACAAGCTCTGTCTCACCCAGTGTGAGCGTTTCTCCGTCCTTAACCTCGATCACATTGTCTGTAATACCGTAGAAAGTTTCCAGCATCTTTTTGGTTTTCGAAGTACCAAGTATCCTGCATTGCGGAGCCATTTTCCTTAAAATCTGAAAAACACCGGTATGGTCCGGCTCCATGTGATTTATAACAATATAATCGAGGTCACTGAGTTTAACCTTTTCACTGATATTATCAAAAAAAGTATCGGTCTTAATCGCCTTTGACAGGTCGATTATAACTTTTTTTTCGTCGGTAATGAGATAGGAATTATATGTGACACCTTCGTCCGTAATAGGCCATATTCCTTCGAAAAGGTCCGTAGTTCTGTCATTTACTCCGATCCAGTATATATTCGGTTTAATTTCAATTGCAGGCATAATCAGATCCTTTCCGTATATTTTTCTACATAGCTTATGCGCTCACCGACAGGAGGATGTGAGGAAAAAAACAGTTTTACCCAGACGGGAGGATAAGCATCGGACAAATTTCTATCTGCGAGTTTTGCAAGCATACTTATAAAGGACTTTTTATCCCCCGTATATTTAAGTGCACCCATATCCGCTTCGTATTCGAATCTTCTGGAGATATAGTTTGATACTATTCCGAACAGTACACTGACAAGCCCGAAAATGAGCATAATCATAAACAGCGGAGGAAGAACACCGGTTCCTCCATTAAAAAAGGACGGATAGTAACGGAGAAGAATGATATGTATAAATAATGATATAATTATTGTTTCTATGAGGTTTATAAACATAAGCTTGATAATATGATTTTTCTTTCTGTGCGCCGCCTCGTGGGCTATAACCGCGCTTATCTCTTTAAGGGTGTAATTCTCTATTAGATTGTCATAAAGTACAATTCTTCTCGTAGAACCCATTCCCACAAAGAAGGCGTTATCATGCGATGTTTTCTTAGACGAATCTTCCCTGTAAAAACCGAGAACCTTAAGTCCGGCACGGTCGAGCACAAATTTTAATTTCCGCGTCAGATTCTCGTCCTCTATAGGTGAATATCTGTGAAAGAGAGGAAGTATCACGACAGGGAAAATCAGTGCAAGTATACCCTGAAAAACAAAGAGTACCAGTGCAAAGAAAACCCACCAAAATATGCCGAAAACATGAACAACCAATCCGAAAAGCATCGATACAATCCAGACAATTATAATCTCCAGTATTAAACCCTTTCCCGAATCGGCAAACCACCCTCCTATTCCCTGCCTCATAAAATCGTATTTCTTTTCGAGAAAATATCCTGACATAAGCGAGGGCACAAGAGATACAATCTGCGCTGCTATGACAATCAGAAGACTCCATAGGAAAAACTGAAGAACAGAAGGCAATCCGGAAAATATTCCGTACAGGGTATTGCCTAAACTCATAAACAGCGCCGCAGCAAGTACTGTAAATTCCAGAACCACCGTCACTAACGACCAGACTCTTTTCTCTGTATTGTAGGCCTTTGCCTTTTGTTGACG
>QILZ01000052.1 GCA_003233545.1 Spirochaetales bacterium | reverse complement strand
CATGGTTAAGGGGAGAGGTGAGCCGCAGCATAAGCTCCCTGGTGCATTACCCTGACCGGGAACAGAAACATTTTATTAAAGCCGTATCGAGACATCACAGTGTATCCGGAGATATGATACTCGGAGCTAATGGTGCCGGCGAGCTGATTGATCTTATTCCCCGTGTCATAAAACCCGGCCTTGTTATTATCCCCGTCCCCTCCTACGGGGAATACGAACGCAGCTGCCGGACATTTAAAACAGAGCAGCTTGTACTTAAGGAGGAGAACAACTTTTTACTCGATCCTGACCTGCTGAGCCTAAAATTATACAACAGCCCGGGTAACAAACTTGTATTTATCGGACAGCCGAATAATCCCACCGGAACCCTGGTAAACCCGGATATCATCGTTTCTCTTGCAGAAAAGCACAGGGATACCTTTTTCTGTATCGACGAATCCTTTGCAGGTTTTATTCCGGGCTATACCTCTTTGGCAGGGTGTATCGCAAAAAATATGCCGGAGAATATCATAATAATCCGCTCCATGACAAAGTTCTACGCGATACCGGGGCTGCGCCTGGGATACTGTATTGCCTCTCCGGAGTTTATTGTTAAGCTTAAAGATCTGCAGCCCCCATGGTCGGTGAATACCCTTGCGCTTAATGTGGGAGAGAGAGCTTTACTGGATGAAAGATATCAAACTGAAACGGTTACCGTGACAGGTAAACTGCGAACCGGTCTTATCGACGGGTTAGTGCGGTTCCCATGGCTTAAGGTTTTCCCATCCCGGGCAAACTTTCTCCTTATTAAAACCTTAAACGATACACCGGCAGTTAAAGAGCTCTTAGACTTTCTTTTAAAAAAACGCATTGCTGTCCGTGACTGTTCTTCCTTTAAAGGACTCGACAGTTCCTTCTTTAGAATTGCCGTCCGTAAAGAAAAAGAAAATTTGGTACTTCTGGAAGCTCTTAAGGCGTTTGCACGGGATGCCGGTTTTGCCATGCCGAAAGATTCTTCCCCACAAAGACTGATATCCCGCAGAACAGCGAAAACTCCCGCCCTTATGATCCAGGGGACGTCATCGAATGCCGGAAAAAGCCTTATTACAGCAGGTCTCTGCCGGATTCTCCGTCAGGAAGGGATTCGGGTTGCTCCTTTTAAAGCCCAGAATATGGCACTTAACTCTGCGGTTACTCCCAATGGCAGGGAGATAGGCAGAGCACAGGCACTCCAGGCCCGGGCTGCCGGGATTCCTCCTGATGTCAGAATGAACCCCCTCCTGCTTAAACCCACAAATGACCGGGGGTCCGAAGTTATACTTTCGGGACTTCCTGCCGGTTTTATTACCTCTGAAAACTGGAAGGAGGTAAAAACCAGGGCAAAAAAGGTGGTAGAAGAGAGTTACGATAGTCTTTCTTCGGAGTATGATGCAATCATTCTCGAAGGTGCCGGCAGTCCGGGTGAGATTAACTTAAAAGAAGGTGACATCGTAAATATGAAGATGGCCCGGTATGCGGAAGCTCCTGTACTCATAGTCGGTGATATCGACCGGGGCGGTGTCTATGCTTCTTTCATCGGAACCATGGAGGTTTTTGAAGAATGGGAACGTAATCTGGTTAAGGGTTTTATCGTTAATAAATTTCGTGGTGATGAGGGACTTCTTAAAAGTGCTCATGAATACCTTAAAAAACGTACCGGCATACCGGTTGTCGGCGTTGTTCCTTACATGAAAAAGATACAGCTCCCGGAGGAGGATTCTGTTTCCTTTAAAGAACCGGTTTATTCCGCCTCATCGGATAATCAGGACCATGAACTTACCATCGGCGTTTTCGATCTTCCTTATATATCTAATTTCACCGATTTGGATCCCCTTAATCAGGAAGCGGAAGTTCTCGTTAAGATCCTTAAAAGTACCGGTGATATTACCGCTGATCTGGATGCAATTATTATTCCCGGGAGTAAAAATGTCATAAGGGATCTGGATTTTCTGGTATCCCATGGGTTTATCCCGGCACTTACAGAGATGATGTTAAAAACAGATATATCCATTATCGGAATCTGCGGAGGTTTCCAGATGCTCGGTAAAAAGATCATAGATCCGGATCATATTGAATCCGAAAAAGAAACCGCCGGAGGGATGGGACTTCTCGGTATAGAGACTATCTTTTATAACACCAAGCAATTAAAGGAAGTTGAAACAGTTCACTATCCTTCCGGGCTTCCTGTCAGGGGATACGAAATACACCATGGTATTTCAAAAATTACAGGTGCAAAGCTTATTTTAGGGAGTAGAGAGCATCTTCTTGGAGCATCTACCTTCGACGGCAGCATCTGGGGGACATATCTCCACGGCATCTTTGACAATGACCGCTTCCGGCGGTGGTTCCTGAATACCTTAAGGGAAAAAAAGGGACTTGAAAAAAAAGATGCCGTCACCCATCTTTATAATCCGGACAACGAGCTGGACAAACTTGCCGGAATTCTTAAAGTTCACCTCGATATGGATTATTTAAAAAAGATTATGGGATTATAAGGCTATGATGGTGTCCGGACTAATTTCGGGACTTTATTCCCGCAACCTCGTTTTCATTACAGCAGCATTATTTATAGATTTTATCTTCGGGGATCCGGTTTTTGCCCTTCATCCGGTGCGCCTTATAGGAAAGCTTATCACTAAAACGGAAAACATCCTGCGCACTGTTAAGCTTCCTGAAAAAATCGCAGGAACGATCGGAACCTTTAGTACTCTTGTCATTACCTGCGGTATTTTCCTTATCTTACGGAAGTCCCTTTTCCCCTACCCCGTGGCTGGAAAAGTACTGTCGATGGTTACCATCTACTTTACAATTGCTTTAAAAGACCTGACAATCCACGGGATACGGGTTAAAAAAGCTCTTTCCACCGGTAATCTTAAAGATGCAAGAAGACGTGTATCTTTTTTAATCACCAGGGATACCGGGCATCTCGATGAAAAGGCCGTTATAAAGTGCACCATAGAGAGCATCGGTGAAAACAGCTGCGACTCTGTAATCGCTCCCCTGTTCTGGGGGCTTCTTTTCGGAGTTCCCGGAGCACTTGCATACCGGGTGATAAATACACTCGATGCCATGTGGGGATACAAAACCGAAAGGTATATAAACTTCGGAAGAACCGCCGCTTTGCTCGATGATGTTGTTAATTTTATCCCTGCCCGGATTACGGGAGTTCTCATCTGCCTCGCAGCACCCCTTTCCGGGGGAAAGATCATCAGGGCATTTAAGATTATGATCAGAGATCATGCAAAATTAAAGAGTCCGAATGCCGGGTATCCCGAAGCGGCAATGGCCGGGGCGCTTGGAATAGAACTTTCCGGACCGGGAGTTTACTTCGGAGAAGTCGTTCATAAACCGGGGATCGGCGATGATTTGCATCCTGTTAATCGAAAGCTGATTTCCGCCTCCATCAGGATAGTGTATGCAGCGGCAGTATTATTTCTTCTTTTCGCCTATGGTACTGCTTTGTTATTATAGGTAATGCCGGTATTGCTATTGATACTCCGTAATTTTATATTATAATCTTTTACTGCATGGCTATGAATTTTGTCGTTACAAAAAAGATAGACGGTACTAATGTTTATTACACGGTACGGTGGTCGAAGTTTGCTATAGCGGAGAAATATTCCATTATTACCGGTGTACCCGGAATGTCGGGTATATTCGAATTGTACTATCAGGATAAAAAGAAAAAACTCAACCTGTTACGGGTGCAGCGTGCATGGTTCGGCGGTTTAAGAAATGCGATACGTGAGGTTTCCGACCCTTTACTGGAAACCGATGTAAAAATTAAGAACATTCTTGAGAATCATGTATGTTACTACAGGTACTCGGTACTGGAATCTTACCAGGATCTGGCTGATGTACTGTTTTTTTTCTCGGAAACTTATTTTCCGAAGAGATATACAGTCGAATCTTCGGGCAGATTTTTAAAAATATTTCTGCAGGAAATATCGCCGGAAAAAATTGTTACCATTTAAAATGTTTATATCCACTGTTTTGTCCAGGAAATTATCCTGCGCGATGATTTTACCAAAGCAAGCGGTGTCCGGCATCTGCTCGATATAATTTCCGATGTCGAAGGCATTCCCAGATGAGCTAAAAAACGGTCCTCGATACCGATAACAACGAGATCGAAGTAACGGGAGGCATTTAAAACGGTCCTGACCTTATCCCGTGCCGTAGAATATTTTATCCCGATGTTTATCTCTGAGTCGTTTATATCTTTTAAAAGATTCTTAATCTGTTTCTGTGTTTGATGTTTTTTCTTTCCCGGCAGATACAGTGCGGTAATCCTGCCGCCGTCCGAATCGAGCAGGTAAGCTGCGGTTTCTAAAGAGAAGGTATCATTATAATCGCCGTACAGGGGGACTAAAATATCCTTAAAGGTTTTATTGGCACAGTCTTTGAGAATAATAATATCACTCGGCGAACGGCTTATAACAGGATCGATAATGCTTCCTAAGTTAAACCTTTTATCCTCCCTTCGTCCATGCCACCCCATAATGAGGAGATTGATTTTTTTTTCACGTACGGCACTTATTATACCGCGCGCTGTGTTTCTGCCGTAACGCAGTGTTGTTGTTATCGGGAACCACGGGCGTAGGTACAGCATCGCTTCGATAATACCTTCCCTTCCCTCTGTTATATGAGTCAGTGCATCTGCCAGGGGGACCTGGTCCGGTACGGTAATCATATGAAGCAGTTTGATCCTTGCTTTGCGTCTGCCGCATAGTTTTAAAGTGTTGTTTATTAAAGAAAATGCATTGTCGGGATTGGCGATCGGGATCATCACCCTGTAAGCTTCGCCTGTTTCCGGTGCTCTTTCTTCTTCCAGTATACACGGATATCACCCTCTACGGTAGATGCATGTTTTTTTGAGTATAAAAAATATGCAATAATCCCTAAAATTATCCATGCCGGGGCTACGATCCATGCTATCAGGCTCATGTGAGCCAGCCATATGGCAAGTGCAATCTGGAGAATAATCGCCGCAACAGGAAACACGGGAAAGAACGGAGAGAGATATCCGTAGGAAAGTTCGTCCCCCATATTGTAGCGTATTTTTATCACGGAAAGGTTGACAATAAAAAACAGGAATAAAAACATTATGCTTGCACTGGAAGCTACATGTACTATCGGAAGAAAAACAGCGAGCGAAATAATTATAACCGATGTAAAAAAAAGGGCCATGGAAGGGGTTTTCCTCTTTTCCGATATCTTTGCAAAAACCGCAGGAAGCATTCCGTCTCTGCCGAGTGCATAGGAAGTCCTCGTTGCAGAGTATATTGTGGCATTAAGTGCCGATGTGGAAGAAAAAATAACCGCAAGGGTCAAAAGAAAATTTCCTGCGGGAATTAAACGTGCAACAGCTTCCCCGAAGCCCTTTTCCCTGAAACTTCCGATCCATCGCCATGGTTCTCCTGTAACACCCGGGGAACCCGCCTTAACCGCAACTATGGTAGCAAAGGCAACGGCAATGTAGGTCAGGCATACAATATAGACCGAATAGAGCATAGCTTTCGGCAGGTTCTTGCGGGGTTCGATAGTTTCGTCGCCGGCCTGTGCGATAACCTCGTAGCCTTCGAAAGCCACATATGTAAATCCCATGGTAACGAGCAGTTTCGACCATCCATTTGGCAGAAAAGGTTTAAAATTCTGCAGTCTCGAAGGATCTTTAACGGCAACGATTATTCCTGTAATTCCTATGAAAATCATAAAAGCGGTTTGTGCTACCGTTATCAGGGCACCGATTTTGCCGGTTTCGGATGCTCCCCTGTAGTTTATATAGATAAAGAAGAGGGCGATAAGTACTGCAACGGGTTTTATAAACAATTCCGAATACCGCGGAGGAAACCAGGCGAGCATGCCTATCTGCTCGAAATAGCGCAGGGTATAGATTGCAAAGGTTACCGCATACATGCTCCCTGCAACACTCGATGCAAACCATTCCATCCATCCCGAAATAAAGCTTATCCCCTTTCCGAATCCGATCCTGGCAAAGTTGTATGTTCCGCCGGCTTTGGGTATGGCGGAGCTTAACTCCGCATACGACATGGCGGTAAAGAGGGCGAGTAAGCCGTTAAGTGTAAAGGTTAATATAACCCCTCCCGGGCCTGTTATGTAGATGGAATTACCGATGCCGAGAACGATCATCATTCCAAGACCCATCATGGTTATCTGGAAGAGGTTTAAATCCCTGGAAAGTTCGGTTTTTACCTCGGTATCCTGCTGAGGAAGTTCTTTACCCATGGAGCTCTTTAAATATATCGCGTACGGTGGTACGCTTCATCCCGGATATTTTTTCTATCATTTTTTTACTGTAAAAAACGAGAAATGTATTAAACGATAATGTTGCAATAATAATGACAATGCCCAGTACAGTATCTTTGTCCATGGATACCATAGATTAATTTGTTACACATGCTCTGTCAAGGATACCGTCCCGGTTACGGGGATGTACGGAAACAGTATCGGTTTTTATATATCCATTTCTTCCGGTATCCCGCCTATTATTCTTTTTGTCTCCAGGGTAAGGAGAAATCCTGCGCCGGGTTTGCTTAAATCAATATCTTCCTTAAGTAGAAGTTGATTAAGATAGTCCACCTGATCCAGACTGTTTAATATGCCGATAAAGGTTTTGGAATAGGGTGATTTCCCCTTGTAGTAGGTTAAACCTGCAAAGATAGGAATATCATAGGTTAATTTTTTTTCCAGTGTTTCACTGTCGATTATTAATGATGTCTGCGCTCCTATTTCCACAAGATTCGAAATTACATCCTGCATTTTTTTCTGGTCGCTTAAGGCGAGTATAAATACGTATCTGCCTTCGGTGCTCCTGGTAATGGGAATGATATCATTTTTAGCTATTGTTGCACGGAACTCTTCCGGAGTGGATGCCAGTATCAGCTTGTGCCTTACCGCTTCCTCTCCCAGTAATCGTGCGACCTTTGCAAGGATCTGGAGATATTCTTTGTTTTCGCTGCCCGGGAAAATGAAAAGAAAGATAATCTGTACGGGTTTGTTATCCATGGAACCGTACTTTATACCGGATGGAAAGGTCGCGGCAATAATTGTTCCATTCCGCACATCGTCTGTCCTGCAGTGAGGAATTGCTATGCCATTGCCGATTCCTGTTGTTGTCTGCTGTTCCCTGAATATGATCGATTCGAAGATACTGTCCTTTTTGTCTTCGGAAAGAATATTGTTCTTTACCGCAAGTTCGATTAAGTCGCGGATAATATCTTTTTTTCTTTTCTTTTTTTCCTTAAGATTCAGAAAAATAGCAGAGGGTTTTAAATAATCAATAATGTACATAAAAAGCCTCCTTAATCATTACTCTTTTGTCTCTTTTCCCATAGCATAAGAAGTTCGATAACATTCAGATCTCCTATCAATCTATTGTGTTCATCCACAACCGGCAGTTCCCCGGCATTGTTCTGAAAAAGAACCTCGAAGGCATGTTCTATTTTATCATCATCTTTTACGTAATAGATTTCCGTATTCATAATATCTGCAGCCTTTGAATCCTTTATTGCGGACATGATACTGTACCCTGTAAAGCTTGGTTCCGAATAGAGAAACGAGAGAGAGTAAAAATCCACACTGATGCGCCGTAATATATCCTGAATGGTAATAATACCCTGAAGCTCATTGTTGTCATCCACAACATATACTGCCCTGGTTACAGGATTTTTTATAAACTTACTTATTACTGCATGGATGGACTCGTTTTCATGAACGTATGTAGGCTTTGCCGTGATGTACTCTCTTATCTCGGATATTTTTGTCTCTTCCACAATTAGACTCCTTTGTTTTTAAAGGTTATTTTTAGAAGCGGTGGTGTAATAACTGCTGATATTACCACTATAAGCACGGTTGTCGAGAATTCCGTCTGGGTAAAAATTCCGCGTGAAAGTGCCATGGAGGATATGATTAGTGCAACCTCTCCTCTCGGTATCATTCCGATACCTGTCCGTACAGACTGAAGCCAGGTAAAACCTCCGATTTTTGCACCTATTCCCGCGCCGAAGATTTTACCTGAAACGGCAAAGATAATAACAAGTATGATAAAAAGAGGGTTACCTGAAATATTTTCAAGATGAGTTTCCAGGCCTATATTAATAAAAAACATGGCAATAAAGAATGATTGTCCCAAGGTGTCTATTCCTTCGCGCACGGTTCTCTTGTGCCGGGTCTGTCCTATAAACAGCCCTGCAATATATGCTCCCGTGATTTCTGCTATGCCTGCTTTTTCCGCAGCCCATGCAAAGAAGAAACACAGGGCAAGCGCGACTGAAAGTATTCCCGAATCGACATTGATTTTTTTGGTGAAGCGCAAAATCGGTTTAAACAGGAAAAAGCCGAATGCAAAAGCGGCCGCAAAATAGAATAGTATTTTAGTAATCGACAGTGTTATGTTTTTTCCTTCTCCGTGAAGGCCGAATACAAATGTAAGGAGCAGGATACCGATTACATCGTCTAATATCGCGGCACCTAATATGGAAGTACCTTCGGGTGAGTGGAGTTTTTTTAACTCTATAAGTGTCATTACAGTAACACTTACACTCGTTGCCGTAAGTACGGTTCCTATAAGGGTTGAGGAAAAAATATCTTTACCGAAAAAGAGCGATGTTCCGATACCAAGGGCGAATGGTATAAGTACTCCGCCGGAAGCTGTGAAAAGCGAAATCCTGCCCTGGGATTTCATCTGTTCGATGTCTGTTTCTATACCTGCGGAGAACAGGAGCATAATAACACCCAATTTTGCCAGCCATTTAATGACAATATCCGTTTTTACGATATCGATTCCCGATGGGCCGAGAATAATGCCGGCAATAATCATACCCAGAACAGGCGGCATTTTAAATTTAATGGATAGAGCGGATATATATTTGGCCACAATAAGTATTATTGCAAGATGAAGTAAAAAATGGGGGTGAACCATCCTAACCTCTTAATCGGCCCGGTTGATTTGTTATCTTTTCCATATCCATACATTACCGTTTTGGAAACCCCGGTGCAATATGAAAATCAAAAAAATGGTACGAGTGGTATTGACAAAAAGCCGCTCAAGAGTGTTACGTTTCTACAAGTTGTAACACTTGGTGCCGGGCAATAAACGGATGGCACTAATTATAAAGGGGGTAATATGCATATTCCCGATTGTTTTGTAAGCAGACAGATTAATGCGGCGGCCTTTGCGGTAACAGCGGCTGTCGGGGCTGCTGCTGCCTTCGGCAGCCGCGGCAGCATGGTTTTCCGTTGTAACCCCTTCCGCTTTCTGTGCCCTGGAACTTGCCCTGTCAGGGAATTACGCAGGAGAATAGCAATTGTTTTTCAGAACCCTGACGATCAGCTTTTTTGTTCGAATATATACGAGGATATTGCATTCGGCCCGGTTAATCATGGTCTTAAAAGCGATGAAGTGGATAAAATTGTACAGGAGACCGTTAAAAAATTAAAACTGGAGGGACTTAAAAACCGGAATCCTTACGCCAATCTGGATCCAAAGGGCAGAAGAGAAATTGCAGGCCTTATACGGGAAGCCGGCGGAACCAGAATAATTATGACGCAACACCTTGAGCTCGTTAAAGAGATCTGTTCCCGGGTTATTGTTCCCGATAAGGTAATTAAGGAAGCGGAAGGAAATGTTAATGAAGTCCTGTCCGATGAAAAACTGCTCTATAAGTGCGGACTGCTCTGATATAGATAGTATTCTTAATTGAACTGAATGTATTAATACGTTATTATTACAGAGATGTGAAGGTTAAGGTTAGAATCAGTATAGTAAATGATAACGGGGAACCCTATATGGGTATCGGGCTTGTCTGGCTTCTCGAGCGTATAAAGAAATTCAAATCGATTAGAAAAGCCGCCATGGATATGAATATGTCATATGCCAAGGCACACAGAATACTCGAAGAACTGGAAGAGAACCTCGGGGAAAAGCTGTTGATAAAAAAAGTCGGCGGTATTAAGGGAGGCGGGGCAGCCCTGACATCTTTCGGGGAGAAATTCCTTAATACATATAAAGAATTTCAAAAGAGGGTAGAGAATTGTGCGGAGGAAGAGTTTAAGTCCGTCCTGCACATTATCAGCGGTAAGATACGATAATCCGGTATACCGGTAATATATTTTAACGATACAAAGAGGAGTTTATCAATGACAAACGACTTTACATTTTATCTTCCGGTAAAAATTCTTTTCGGTGCCGGAAAGTTCGATATGGCCGGGGAGGAGGCTGCGAATCTCGGCAAAAAGGCGCTTATTGTTACTGGCAGAAGAAGCGCCGAAAAGAGCGGATTATTAACGGGGCTTACGGAGCTTCTTAAGCGGAATAATATTGAGTGGACACATTTTAACGGAGTAGCACCCAACCCGACAGATTTAATCGTGGATACCGGAGCGGAACTTGCGAGGAGGGAGAATTGTGATTTTGTTATAGGGTTGGGAGGAGGATCTGTTATCGATACGGCAAAGTCGATTGCACTTTCCGCAAAGAGCGCACTTCCCATCTGGCGTCATGTGGCATTCTGGGAAAGTGATTATGTTGTCCCTGAGGACGCTCTTCCCATTATGGCAATAGAGACACTGGCGGGAACAGGTACCGAATCGGATAATATCGCCGTATTAACCAATGAAAAAACAGGAGAAAAACCCGGATATACATCCCGCCTGCTTTTTCCGAAGGTCTCTATTGTCGATCCCGAATTAATGGTACAGGTGCCGGCCGGAATGACTGCAATAACAGGTTTCGATATTCTATGCCACACATTCGAAGGGTATGTTTCGAGGATAGCAAATCCCATATCGTCCGTTCTTAATTTAAAGGCAATAGAACTGGTAAAGAAATATCTGCCTGCTGCAGTAAGGGATGGTAAAAATATGGAAGCCCGGACAAATCTGGCTTTTGCAAATATACTTGCCGGTTTCTCATTAACACACTGCCGGGCAACCCTGCTTCATGCCATGGAGCATCCGGTTTCAGGGCATTTTAATGTTACCCATGCCGAAGGACTCGCTGCCTTAATGCCGGAATGGCTTAAGTTCTCATGGGCAGGAAACGTAGAGGCTTTTAAGGATGTCGGTAGGATATTCGGTCTCCCTGAGGATGAGAATACGGAAGACAACCTGATACTTAAGATAAAAGAATTCTTAAAAGGAATAGGCCTGGATGTTACACTTTCCGGCCTGGGGGTTAATCGGGACGGTTTCGGGGAACTGGCGGATGAGTCTCTGCGCTATATGGGAGGCGGAGTTTCGAATAACCCGGTTACCGCAACAAAAGAACAGATCGTACTATTGCTGAACAGATCCATGTAGTATCGTGGTAATGTAATGGAAAAAGCAGGAGATAATTTCTGGAAATATGTAAGGACAAGTATAATCGGAAGGGATACTTTTATTCAGACCCCCTTTGGTGAAAGAATTGTAACCTATGCGGATTATACCGCTTCGGGAAGAGGCCTGACTTTTATTGAAGAATATATGAACTATATTTTAAAAGAGTATGCGAATACTCACACCGATGACGATACGACCGGTGAGTTGATGACGGAGAGACTTCACGAAGCCGAGCGGACAATAAAAGATATTCTCCATGCAAACGAGGATTACAGAATAATCGAAACAGGATCCGGAGCAACCGGTGCCGTAAACAGACTTCAGGAGATTCTCGGTATTTATATTCCTCCCGCGGCACGGAAAAAATTAAACCAGATCTATAATGATTATTTTAAGGGGAACGATGCGGAAGATTTTTACAATTTTTATATGAGTAAACGGCCTGTTGTTTTTGTGGGGCCTTATGAGCATCATTCAAATGAGATTTCATGGCGGGAATGTTTTGCCGAAGTTATGGAAATCCGGTTAACAGACACGGGCGAATTGGACATGGATGACCTTGGAAAAAAAGTTTCGGATCCAAAATACAGGGATAGGATCAGGATCGGTTCTTTTTCCGCTGCATCCAATGTTACGGGAATTATTACACCGGTTTATGAGGTTGCAAAGATTCTTCATAGAAATAATGCATATTCCTTCTTCGATTTTGCCGCTTCTGCTCCGTATGCCGGGATAAATGTAAACCGGGACAGCGAGTCTTATTTCGATGCGGTATTCTACTCACCTCATAAATTCTTAGGCGGCCCGGGAAGCTGCGGAATACTTGTGTTCCGTAAGGACCTGTATCATGCCGACCTTCCGCCTTCCTATTCCGGGGGCGGAACGGTAGATTTTGTAAGCTATAATCTTACAAAGTACAGTGAAGCAATAGAGGTAAGAGAAAAACCGGGAACTCCTCCTATCCTGCAGACATTGCGGGCCGCTCTGGCTTTGCAGGTTAAGGAGAGACTGGGAACAGCAAAAATAAAAAAGCGTGAAAGAAGTCTTGTAAAGGCGGTTTTTAAACATTTCTCTAAAATTCCGCAAGTGGAAATACTGGGAAATCAGGATCCTGAAAAACGGATTGCAATATTTTCGTTTAATATAAAGTGCGGAAATTCATACCTGCATCCCCGGTTTGTTATTAAGCTCTTAAATGATCTCTTTGGTATTCAGGGGCGGGCAGGATGTGCCTGTGCAGGGCCCTACGGACACAGGCTGTTGAATATCGA
>QILZ01000226.1 GCA_003233545.1 Spirochaetales bacterium | reverse complement strand
CGTGCGCTCAGGGGATAGTCCGGGTGACGTTTTGTTATGGATCGTAACACTATTTCAGTGACTCCATATTGCTCAAGTGTGCACCGTGCGCCGCAATTTTCCCGACTAAACATACCTTTTCCTCTATGAAAACAACAGATGGTTGGATTTGCTATCCATTTGTCTTTCAGACAGCGTCGGGAGCGTGAGCAAACATTGAGCCTCGTGACCTTACGCTGTTTTGTTATGACGCACTAAATTACTTCGAGACGTCTGTTGCGAGAGAGAAACTGATTGATTGGGAAAGGACAATATTAACTCCGGCAGTTCCGATTGTTTAGTGAGTCTTTTTATTTTTGGAGATATTTCTTAACTATTCACCGGCTGCAGAGGAAAGATATTATGGTGTAATCGACAATGCACTACAGCCTGCCGCTGTCCGGGGCGTGCAGGTAAGAATGATTGTTTCCAACTGGAATATACGCGAGCCTGATATATATTATCTTAAGAGTCTGCAGATTATTTCGGGGGTAGAAATAGGTATAAGTACAATCCCGGAACACAGCAAGAGCTTTATACCTTTTGCACGGGTAGAGCATTGCAAGTATATGCTTGTAATGGAGATTTCTAACTTTACCGTCTTAAAGAGCATATATCTGCAAAGGGTTTGCCCGTTAAAACTAAATAATTAATCTTTCTATCCTATTAAAATTTAATAACGTTAATCCATACTGCAGACCAATCCGAAAATTGATATAGGAGTGTGGTGCGGGCTTAACCGCCTGCCGTCAATGTAAGAGTAAGACCGGTAATTGTAAAAACCACACCGTACAACTACCGTACAACTATAGATGTTTAAGGAGTTTTGTTATGGAAACTGCAGAGAAGTTAGCATTCGAGAAGGATCTGCTTATCGGAAAATTTAAACAGGAAATGAATGTAGAAATACAGCTTCTCGATAGCTTTTTTAAACTCGAGGAAGAGCTTCACAGTGCGATTTACGATAAAGAATGGACACGGATAGAGGGACTGGTATCGAATCTTAAGAATACGGGAACCGATATAGAAAATATAGATGACAGGCGGGACCAGTATTTCAGCGCCGTTAAAAAACACCTTGGTTTGTCCGCTGCTTCGGGTTTGTCCGAAATGCTCGGTTACATGGAGAAGGAACAACAGGATGAAATACAAAGGCTGCACAGGGATCTAAAAATACGGGTCGTAAAGGTAAAGGGTTCCACGGGAAGGCTTAGATATCTATTCAGAACACTTTCCGAGTCATTAAATGATATCCTTGGCGAGGTGTTCCCCCACAGGAAGGGGAAAATTTATTCTATGCATGGCAGACCTGCGGAATATGCTGAAGAGTCTGTTATGGTAAACAGGAACCTATAGGAGGAAGCAGTGCAGTCGAGTTTTGCCGGTATAGAAATTGGTAAGAGAAGTTTAATAACACATACTCAGGGGCTGAATACAATCGGGCATAATATGAGCAATGCAGATGTAGAGGGCTACAGCCGTCAGCGGATAGAGATGAGTGCGGCGGATCCGCTTTATGTTCCCGGGTTAAACAGGGAAGATACTCCGGGCCAGATAGGGCAGGGGGTGGAGACGACATCTATCCGCCGGATAAAAGATATGCTTTTGCAGGGAAGAATAGTTGCGGAGAAGAACGGGCAGGGGTACTGGCAGCAGCGTGACAAGTATATTCTAATGCTGGAACAGGTCTATAATGAGCCTTCGGATCTTTCCGTCAGGGCATTAATGGATAAATTCTGGGAATCATGGCAGGAACTGTCGCTCCATCCGGGCGAAATGGCAGCCAGGAAAGCGGTTCTCCAAAGAGGGTTAACCTTAGTCGACGCGGTTCATAAGCGCTACAGCAGGTTTAAAGGTATTCGTGACGAAATAGAGGGAGATGTTCAGGGTACCGTTAGTCAGGTTAATTCATTTATTAAAAATATTGCATCGTTAAATACGCAAATTGTAAGGGTCCAGGCTATGGGAGATAATCCGAATGATCTTCTGGATAGAAGAGACCTTCTCGTTGAAAAATTATCTTCACTTATTGATATTACCGTAAATAACCGGGATCCTGATGAGTTTACAATAAATTCCGGTGGAATGCATATTGTACAGGGAAAACATTACGAAGCATTATCCACGGTTCCTGATCCCGGTAATGAAGGGTATTCGAAGGTTGTATGGAAAGACGGCGGTAAAAAAGCATACTTCAGCGGTGGTAAACTGGCCTCCCTTGTGGAACTGAGAGATTCGGATACAAAGGAGGAAATTCAGAAACTTGACTTAATGGCTGTCAATTTCATGGACCTTGTTAATGAGATTCATAAAAAAGGATACGGACTCAATAATGAAACAGGGAATAACTTTTTTGTCGAGTATCCCTTTATTAATAATGTTTCAGGTAATTATGACAGAAACGGTGACGGACAGTACGATTCTTCCTATATTTTCAGGCTCACCGGCGGTAATACGCTGAAAGCCAAAGACCAGATAGGTCTTAAGGGAATATTAACCCTTTCGGGGCCGAATGGCAACATAACGGTTCCATACCACCCGACAGATACGGTAGAGGATGTTATAAAGAGGATTAATCTTTCAGGTGCGGAAGTCTCCGCACATCTGGATTATTCAGGGAGGCTTTCGTTAAAGGGAGTGCCTTCCTCTTCCCGGGCAAACCCGGATTTTGTGATTCGTCATGTGGAGGATTCCGGACAATTTTTAGCAGGATACGCGGGGATTCTATCTGCCCCCGGTAAGGCCGGAACGTACGACTGGGCAAAAGCGAATGCAGTACTCGATCTTAACAACAAGGCCGATTTTGCAGTTGCACCCCTATCGCATCCGTCGGGCTGGGTAACAATAAATCCGAAGATAATAAAGGATCCGGGTAGTATCGTATCCTCTTTCGGATATAACGGTAAATCGGAAGGAACTGGCGACGGCTCTGCTGCTCTCGCTATAGCCGGGTTACGTACAAAACCTGTTATGATAGGCCTTATAAATAATTTTGACGATTACTTCAGCATGGTTACAGCAGAGATCGGACTTAAGGGTGAGCAGGCGTCATATTCTTTACAAACGGAAAAACTGGTTATGAAAGAGCTTACCGATCAGAGAGAATCGATCTCCGGAGTAAATATAGATGAGGAAGTATCCAATATGATCAAATATCAGCGCGGATACGAAGCTGCGGCGAGGTTTGTTACCGAAATGGATAAGATGCTGGACGTGATCATCAACAGAATGGCTGTATAGAAACTAAAAAAGGAATGATGTTATAAATAGCCGGAATAATAAGGATATGCGTTAATTACAAGGAGTGTAAATAGATATGAGACGGATCAGTACGAATCAATCCAACCTGGATACTCAGTACTATATGCGTTTAAGAGAATGGCAGATGAATCAGCTCAACAATAAAATGTCTTCTCAGAAGAGGATACAGAACCTCCGCGACGATCCTCTGGCTGCTGCAAAATCCACGAGGTATAAGTCCGAAATTACAAGGATGAAACGCTACACTAAAAATATAGGTAATATGCAGGGGAATCTTTCGGTAACAGAGGGATATTTAAGAGACGGGCTTAATATTCTGCAGCGGGTGCGGGAATTAGCTGTCCAGGGTGCAAACGGGGTTCTGAATAAGGATCAGATGGCATATATAGGGCAGGAAATAAATGAGCTTTTAAAGGGGTTTGTTTCGATTTCCAATTCGAAAGGTGTGGACGGTGAGATGCTCTTTTCCGGTTATAAAATAAATACGGAACCGTTCCGTATAAATACGGGTAATGTACCGGGTGCAAAAGGAGAGGTAATAACATCTGTGGATTATATTGGCGATATCGGGAAAAACAAAGGAGAGATATCGGAAGATGCTTATACATCCGCAAATATACCGGGAAACTATGCTTTCTGGGCGGAGAATCAACAGATATATTCCAATACGGATGCCCGGAATTACAGGGCTCAGAAAGATTCGACAATACGGATCGATGGTGTTAATATTCATGTAAATACCGGAGATAATGTCTATGCGATTATAAGTAAGATAAATGATTCCGCTGCACCTGTTAAGGCACGGCTCGATCCCATTAAAAACTCTCTTGCATTACAGACCACATTCCCTCACCAGATGTGGCTGGAGGATCAGGGTGATGGTACCGTGCTTCAGGATCTGGGAATCGTATCCGGTTTAAATAAGAATCCTCCTTTAAATAATGATAAAACTTCCCGGGTGTTCGGAGGATCCATATTTGATATGATTATTCATCTGCGTGACAGCCTTTACCGTGGGGATGCGGAAACGGTAGGCAGTTCCGGACTTGCCGGCATAGATAAGGCGATTAACAGCCTCGTATCTAACATTGCAGATGTGGGTGCAAAGGATGCACGCCTCGAGGTTACTCTGAAAAGGCTTAATACGATAATACCGGACTTTATAAAGATGGATTCGGAAGAAACGGATCTTGATCTCAGCAAGGCTATTACGGACCTTAAGATGCTGGAATATACAAATCAGGCTGCACTTTCTACGGCAGGGAGAGTACTGCGGAAGACTTTACTCGATTTTCTGCGTTAGAATTATATGGAGTATAAAAATGAAAATTGATACAAAGCCGTACGGTTCTATCGATATCGATGAGCGTCAGAAGATATTCTTCCCCTACGGGATACTGGGCTTTGAAAGTTTAAAGGATTATGTTCTGCTAGATGCCCAGCAGCAACCTTTTTACTGGCTGCAGTCTCTCGATGTTACGGAGATTGCCTTTGTACTTATAAACCCGAGAATCTTCCGACCGGACTATAAACTCGATGTGGATAAAGAAGAACTTAAGGAAATAGGCATAGAGTCAGAGGATGATATACTGGATTTTGCTATAGTCACGATTCCGGAGAACAGTTCCGGGATGACTGCGAATCTGCAGGGACCTGTTATTATCAACAAAAAAACAAGGGTAGGCAGGCAGTCGATATCCTTGAATCCTGCCTGGCATGTACGGCACAGGATACTGGATGAATTAGCTTCTGTAAGGCAGGAAACATGCTGATACTAACACGGAAATTGAACGAAAGTATAATGATAGGCGATCAGATAGAGATTTCCATAGTAGATATACGTGGTGACCAGGTAAAACTTGGTATTCAGGCACCTAAAAATATTAAGGTTTACAGGCAGGAAGTATACCGGGCGATCCAGAAAGAGAACATAGAAGCGGTCAAGTCCAAACCCGAACTTATCTTTTCTCTCGATAAACTTTTAGATAAGAGTACCGGCGTGCAGGGTTCGAAAATGAGCAAACCAAAAAACAAGGAACCCGGAGATAGGCTTAAAAAGTAGGGATACCGGTCTGATGCAATTCCACGGCTTATCGGCGGAGATTCACTAATCGGTTAAAGTATTAAAAATATCGGCAAAATCATCCTGTATGGAAACAAACTGTTCCACAATAAACGGGTCAAAATGTGTTCCGGCTTCATTAACAATAATTGATCTCGCTTTTTTGTGCGGGAAAGATTTTTTATAGGCTCTTTCCATCCTGAGAGCATCGTAAACATCAGCGATTGTTACTATTCGTGCACTCAGAGGAATAAAATCTCCGCTTAGTTCATGGGGATATCCGGAGCCGTTCCACCATTCATGGTGACGAAGAGCGATTTCACGTGCCATGGAGTTGGGATATGTACTTAAGATGTATGCGCCGTTAATAGTATGTTCCTTCATTATTTCCCACTCCCATTCTTCCAATGGCCCTTCTTTGTTGAGTATATCATCCGGTGTTCCTATTTTCCCCACATCGTGCATGGCGGCAAGAAAACCTATATTCTGGATAAATTCATTATCCATCTGCGGGTATTTCCCGGTTTTTATAATGATTTCCGTAAGATTTTTCGAATACCGGTTTACACGCTCTATATGATTGCCTGTATCATTATCTTTAAGCCTTGCTGCTTCTAAGAGGCTTTTGAATGTATTCTGGAGAATCTCTCTGTATTCGTGGCTGATGTCATTATAAACACACCCGAAGGCAATTGGTTTCTGTATCTGATCCTGGTCCGAAAACAGCGGAACGATAAGAAGTTTTGTTATAACGGATAACTGTTTATGGCTTTTTCTTTCTACCCGTCCGTACCAGCTGAACCCGTTTTCCTTTGAATTCAGATGCCGGATCAGATCTTTCAGAGTATTCTGAGATAGATACCCTGTGTAGTATCGAGGCAGGCTGTTTCCGATAAAATTATCATAAGTTCCGAAGGTTTCGGTAAAAGAATTATTATTCCAGACTATTATTAAATCCCTGTTCATAATGATCGACGGGATGGGACTTAAACCATAACTTTTCTTCCATATTCTGACACTTACATTACCATTAATATTACTTACTGTTTCTTCCGTTATTTCGGATTCTATTTTTTCGAGTTCTTCGATTTCCTCAAGTTCTTCTAATTCCTCGATTTCCTGATCATCAGACATTGTACTTTATTCTCCAAACATTTTTATTTCGGC
>QILZ01000347.1 GCA_003233545.1 Spirochaetales bacterium | reverse complement strand
TATTATTGTCAACTTTCCCGGCTCGGTAAAAGCAGTGCAGCTCTGTACCAAAATCATAGCTCCCATTATGGAACATGCCGTTAATATGATTAAAGGGGAAGGTCATTAACACCGCACCTGGTAAGAACCTATTGCGCCTTGACCTATAGTCATCAACCCTTAATTCCCGTTGTGGCTATCCCCTGGACGAAATAGCGCTGGAATAAGAGAAAGATAAGAATAGTCGGTACACTTGCAATTACAGAAACTGCAAGAAGAGTTCCCCATTCGTTAACACCTGCAAATGCACCCCAATAATATGATAATATTACCGGAAGGGTCATCATCTTCGACTTTGTTAACACAATCAATGGCCACAGGAAACTGTTCCAGCTTCCGAGGAAGGTGAATATCCCAAGACAGAGCAGTGCCGGCACCGACAGGGGCAGGATGATTGAATAGAGAGTCTTAAGCCTGCCGCATCCGTCTATCATGGCAACGTCCTCGAGTTCTTTCGGTATGGTTCTGAAGAACTGACGCAGCAGAAAAACCCCGAACGGACTAATGGCACCTGGCAAAATAAGAACTGTATAAGTATTTAACAGGCCTACGGAATTGAACAACAGGTAGAGAGAAATGAACGATACCTGCATTGGAATCATAAGACCCAGCAGTATAAGAACAAATATAAATTGGCTTCCTTTAAATTCCATTCTTGCAAGCGGGTAAGCTGCAAATGACGAAATAAGCAGCGTTAAAAAAACCGTGGAAAAGGAGACTATAGCACTGTTCAGAAGGGGACGGCCCACTGTCTGTGTCTTATTCGTTGTGAAAACATCTATATAGTTCTGCACTGTTGGTTTTTCGGGTATTAATCTTGGGTGTTTTGTAACAAGATCGATACTGGAAGTAAAGGAACCTGAGATTATCCATATAATCGGAATCAAAAAAGACACCGCAATAATGGTGATAAACACCCAGAGTATTAATCTTTTCAAATTTGGTATTTCCCATTTTCTTTGCCCGGATATATAATATTTATTTTCCATATCTTCTCTCCCCGCTTTCTAATTCTTTAATTCTGTTTTTCTGAACATGCTCAGCATGATGAGGGTAAGTATTAAAACTATAATAAAGATTATAACCGCTATGGCAGCAGCCTGACCCATCCTGAAGAAATAAAAACCGACCCTATACAGATGTATCATCAGAACCCTTGTTGCGTTAACCGGGCCGCCGTGTGTCAGCAGCCAGATATTACCGAAGGCCTGAAACGAACCGATAACCTGCATGATAACTACAAACATGGTTGTATCCCTGAGACCGGGAAGAGTAACATGCCAGAAACTCTGCCAGGAAGTACATCCGTCGATCTTTGCGGCATCGTACAGTTCTTCCGGAATACCCTGCAAACCTGCAAGATATACTATGGTGTTAAAGGCAATACTCCACCAGATGGTCACTAAAACGACTATCTCCATAGTCCAGTCAGGCTGTACCAGCCACTGCTGCGGAGGCAGGCCGAATTTCTTAAAAAAGTAATTTAGCATACCCGACTGAGGATCCAGCATCCAGCCAAATAAAAGTCCCACTACCGCCGAATTTATTACGAAAGGGAGAAATATGGCCGTCCGGTGGAAAGTCTTGCCCCAGAGTCCCTGATTAAGGGCTACGGCCAAAGCAAGGCCAATAACTATTTTCGAAGGAACATTTAAAACGATATACAGTAATGTTGCCTTTATACTTACCCAGAAAAAAGGATCGGTGAAGAAAAGATACTTAAAATTATCAAGACCGACGAATGGCTTGTTGGAACTCATCATATCCCATTCTGTAAAACTTACATGAAAGTTTTGAACCAAAGGGAAAAGCTGCATCACCAGATAAAAACTTAAGAAAGGCAAAAGAAATAAAAACGGGGTAATCTTCTTCTTTATAATTGTCACACGCCCGGTATTTGTTTCCATAATTATTTAAACCTCCACGGGATAGTAAAATCCCCCCGGGGCTCTACATAAAACCCCGGGCGGGAAAATACTTAATCGCATAAATCCACTTGCGTGTGATCTGCCTCTTAGCTTTTACTTTCGAGCCAGAACCTGATTTACCTGCTTTTCAGACTGTGCAAGGGCTTTCTCCGGACTCAGTTTTCCTGCAATTACCGCACTTAAAGAGCTCCCAACAATTCCGTAAATCTCCTGAGTTGTTTTTAACGCCGGAGCATAAACTACCATACCGGAGCTTATCTCTTCGAGGAACCCGGATACGTGGGAATCCGCCCTTAATTCAGTATTATTCAACGTATCCAGCCTACTCGCTAATTGTCCTGCCGCTTTTGTATATGCAAGTTGAAATTTTTCTCCCATTACCCATTTGGCAAAAGTCATAGCAGCTTCCCACTTCGCAGGATTTTTAGTGTGATAGCCTTTCGGGAAAAGAAATATATCCATACTCGACCATACCGCGGGCTTTACCGAACCAAGCTGAGGCATCGGAGCAGTAGCAAAGGTAACCTTATCCTGGAACATCTTTCTTGCCCAGACGCCGTCAAAAACAATAGCCGCTTTCCCGGCAATAAAGGCAGTCTCGTTTTTACCCGGGACTTTTGGTGCTATGCCGTACTTTCTGCTAAAATCCAGAATAATATTTATGGCATCGAGACCGGCTTTATTATTAAAAGCTGCCTTTGTCTTATCCTTATTCAGCAGGCTTCCGCCGTTCTGGTCCAGAATGCTCTCCCAGACCCAGGTTCTCGATATATTACCGTCCGTTAAAATAATTGCCCATTGGTTGATCTTTCCATCACCATTCGTGTCCTTTTTTAACTTCTTTCCCTGTTCAACAAATTCCTTTAAGTTTGTCGGTGGTTTATCAGGATTAAGACCTGCATTCCTATATAAATTGGGATTGTAGTAAAACCCATAGGGAACAATCCCAACAGGGAAGCCGTAGTATTTCCCGCCGAACTTAACCGCTTCCCATGCATTTTCGGCATAGTCTGACAAATTAATGCCTATTTTAGCAAAATCATCTTTGGTAAATGACTCAACGTACGGTAGAAACATCGGCGGAGAATACACCGACACATCGAATACTTCAGGTGCGTTACCGGTAAGTATGGCAGCACGCACCTTTCCGTAATATTCTCCCCATGGCAAAACCTGCATTTTTACCTCTATGCCCGGATTATCCGTATTGAACCCCTTGATAAATTCAGCAAAAACAGTACCATCGGAACCTGTTTTCCGGCTCCAGTAGTTCACTACTACTTTTTTGGTAGTTGCGACTCCTTTCCCTCCTGCTGCCGGCTGTTTCTCCTGTGTTCCTTTTGCAAACAGCACGGAGGTACCGAATGCAAACATCAGCACTATGGCCAATATAAAAATACCAGCTCTCTTAATTCCTCTCATTCTTTTTCCTCCTAATAAGTCCGTTTTAAAATATAGGGTTTCCCTTATTTTCCGTAAAAAGTCCGTTATCACCTCCTTTCTCCGGTTCCGAACCATGATCATAAGCTGCTTACCGGAGACCTTTTCCTTTTTTAAACGTCAAAAGTACAATCGAGTGTGCCGGAACGGTATAGTTAACCTTCCTGCCATTAATCCTTAAACCCGATTTTTCTATTTTTACCTCACCGGGGTTCTTCCACGTATTGTAGGACATAAAGCTTTTTCCCGTGAGTGTCCGGACACTTACGGTTCCTGCCGGGTTAAAATCGTGCAGTTCTATACGTACAGTAAGAGCTTTTTCAGGATTCCTGTTTGTAAGAATCAGATTAATCTCACCTGCTTTATCATTAATCATCGCAACCGCATCGAGATACGGTGTCTCTATTGCAGGCGAATACATGCCGGATGATGTATACACCGGAGACCGGACATCGAGGCCGACCGGAATCGTTCCGGATTGAAGCGAATAGAGCTTCCTTGCATAATAAACAGGATTGGGGTAAACAAACTCTCTCGTCTTTACAAGACCACCGCCGTGATTTACCAGGGCACTGTGTGTAATAATCTCCACCAGGCCCCGGCTCCGGATAGACGTGTTTAATATTCCGGAATAGAAGAGTGCTTCGCTTAATGTCTGGTTGTTAGGCAGCATGGGTTTATTGGTGAAAATCTGAAGTTCCGTTATCGCAAACTTTGGTATCTTTACACCTTCCGCCATCTGTTTCCCGAGATTACGCAGGATATCCTTATAATAGTACGTATATGCCATAAGAGATTTAAATACTTCCTCAGGATCCGTATATTTCGAAGTGCTTCCGCCGATCAGCGTATGTATCGACAGGGAACGGAGAATATCAGAGTCCTCCCGGATAATCGGCCCGTTCCACTTAAGGTCCTGACCGTTCGCAATAACTTTGATATCAGGATCAACAGCTGTCATTGCATTATAAAATTTCCTGTACCTTATGGCATATATCTCCGGAGTGGTATGACCAATCTGCCACGAACCCCAAAGTTCATTCCCTATCTCCCAATATTTGACATTGTACGGCTCGGGATGACCATTCTTCGCACGAAGCGCACCGTACTTCGTGTTTACACTGCCATTGGTGTATTCTACCCAATCGGCTGCCTCCTGAGGAGTTCCGTTCCCGGCATTAACCACAATAAGAGGTTCTGCACCTACCGCCCTGCAGAAGTCCATAAATTCATCCGTCCCAACATAGTTGTACTCTATCATATTCCACGGCACATTCTTTGTCGTCTTCCTCCTGTCCATCGGACCGATTCCGTCCTTCCAGTGATAACCCGATGCAAAGTTGCCTCCGGGCCAGCGCAGAATAGACAGCCGCGACTCCCGGGTGAACTTAACAATATCCGGATCGAATCCTTTTACGTTATCTTCGGGAAAAAGAGCCGTCTCATCCAGCCACACCGTTCCCGGTTTCGATAACCCCATGTTAAAAGTCAGTAATGTGCCTTTTCCAACAGCCTCATTAATCCTGAACTTAACACTGTAGTGCCGCCATTTTCTCCCATCTATGCTTACACTACCCTCGGCCAGCACGTCATTTTCCTTCGAAGCTTTATCGATGGTAACAGTAAGTTTTACACTGCCCCTGCTTCGGGCATAGAAGCTGAACTCATACTCTTTTTCCCGTTGAAGCGGCAGATAAACCGCCTGTCTTATTCCTGCATACCTGCTCTTAAGTGATTTGACGACGATCTTCTGACTCAGTTTGGAATTAAAAGAATCACTATCCATTTCATAGATTACATCACCGCTCCCGTAAGCTATCCACCAGGGTGCTATACCTTCTTTCAGCCACCACGGCTTTATACCCTGTTCCAGACTTCCGATTTTGTTTTCCGGTATTCCCAGAAGTTCCGAATAACTCCGGTAGCGCCGCTCGATCTCTTTTACAGGTCCCAGGAAGTATTCCCACCCCTCGAAACCCGGGTTATCAAGTACCTGAGCCCACATACCGCCGTAAATGTTCCGTCCGAGGTGTTCTGCGAACTTGCCATACAGGTAGCGGCTGACCGGTTTTTCGGCCCTTTTGCCGGCATAGATATCGACCTTTGCATTATCGCCGGTACTCCGTTCAAAGGTAAATAAATCTACGGCCCAAAGGATGTTTCCCTGCAAGCCTGTAAATCCCAGTACCGCCACAATATACACAGTCATCATATAAAGTTTCATAAAACCTGCTCCTTCTACAAAATTTAAACCGGTAATTAAAAACCCGCTTTTTATATCTATCCCGGCCAAACCGGAAGATCTGGCCTGATTCCCTTAAATCCAAACTTGTACTTAGCAATGTGATACCATTAAAATACCAATCTGTCAATCGACTATCTTTTCAAAGTAAGATTTTCATGAATCGAAAACATATTAATAACCGGAATGTGTACAGGATAATTTTATTTCAGTGTAATTTGTAATAATAAAGAGAATCATCACCTCCACCTGCCTTTACCAAAGGCATACCTATTCTAACGTCTTTATGTTATTCTTACATTTTCATACTTGACATCACGTATGAATTTACCATATATTTTACGGATATAAGAATAAAGACATCAATATTTCAAGGAGATACAAGTGGATATAAGCAGAAGGTTCGACGGTAAAACCGCACTTGTTACCGGCGGAGCGGCAGGGTTAGGCAGGGCTACGGTACACCGTCTCGTTTCCGAAGGTTTACGGACAGTAATTATTGTGGATAGAGATGCAAAAGGTGCACGCCGCGAAATGGATAAAGTAGAAGCGGCCGGTGCGAACGGTTTTATTATAGAATGCGATCTGGCTGATGCGGAGGCAATCCTGCGCATGGGCAAGCTCGTGGCCGAACGGATTAATCAGCTGGACCTGCTTGTTAACTGCGCTGGTATCCCTTCGAGCGGGGGATTAGTCGAAGAGGAATTCCTCCATGCCTTTGAACCTATTATAAATATACATCTCCGGGCCTGCGGACTGGTAACACATGTGGTATTGCCGCTCTTGAAACTTAAAGGAGGAGCAATTGTAAACGTTTCTTCGGACGGCGGGCTGCGGGGACGCCGGGGTGTGTGGATTTACGATGCCGCCAAGGCCGGTATTATTCAGGCCAGTAA
>QILZ01000209.1 GCA_003233545.1 Spirochaetales bacterium | reverse complement strand
AAGGAAGCTTAAAGGTTGCAGTAAGGGATAAATATAAAATAGAAGTTACAGCTAATAATTTTAATGCTGAAGTTTTTTCTGAAATAATAAAAATATTAGAGGCTCTGTAATGAAGGAATGGGAGAAAGCCTACGGCGAGCTTATTAAGGCTAAGAGAGAGTGGCAGGCAGAGCTTAATACAATAGTAAGCAAGGGGCTTGTTCTCTGGCAGGACAAGGAAGATTCACTTTCCAAGGCCATAGAGGATTCGAAAGAAGAGCTCATTTCCGGTATAAATGAAAGGACCAAAAAGCTCTCCGGTCAGTTAGACGGGCTGATAGACATATATCTAAAATCAGCAGGTATGATTAATCAGGCAGACAAGTCTATTAAGTTCTGGAAGGATAAGCTAAAGGAAACCCCTTCTGATGCGGATTATAAATCGAGGATCGGGACATGGGAGGATATTAAGGCTAAATATATAGCCTATAAGATGGAAGCCGGGCAAAAGATAGTCTCGCTTTACAGTATAACTATTTCCGGTGGTACACCGTCGGGCCTTTCTTCGGGTAACCCGTCTGCTGCAGATTTTACCGGGGGGTTCGGCGAAGATATTCTTTTAAACCGGGACGGCCTCGGTGATGAAGACAGAATACTTCTTGATAATTATCAGGCAGAGCTTATCAGGGCAAAGGCGCTGAAGGAGTACTGGGACAGGCAGTATGATATTGCCCGTTCGGTTTATGAATATGCAAAAGACACAAGCTCCGAAAGGCCGACAGGCGCCGATACGGCGAGGGAGTACAGACAGGCTCTATCCGAATTCCGGGCGGCCGAGGATAAATACCGGGAAGCGATCGATAAACTAAAAGGTGCAGGTAAAGGGCTTAGGCCAATCAAACAAAGGCTCTCGGAGGTGCAGGATGAATTAAAAAACATGGAAGAGGATCTGGAAGAAGCTCAGGAAAAATACAATATCAAGCTTGCCATACTTAAAACAGCGGACGGATCATACTTTAAAAAACAGATATCGGCATACTATGAGAGTCTGTTTGCAGGCTATGGGTTTAAGGAAATTTCCGGAGAAGATAAAAGTAAAGGGAATATAAGCGGCGATTATGTTTCGTATTTTACTGCATCCAGACTCTATGAACTGGACAATCTGTATAGCAGCCTTAACGGCACGGTGTATGAACTTCTAAAGGGAAAGAAGGGTGCAGGAGGTTTTCTTTCGTTAGAAGAGCTGAAAGAGAAAGCAGAAAAAGCGGAGGGCTGGCAGACTGCATGGAATAAGAATCCGGATAATCCGGATGCGGTTCCTGAGTCTCTCGATATTAAAATAGATGACAGTATATTTTACCCGAGGGTTAAAAATGAGCTTGAGCGGCTTAAGAAGCTCGGCAGTCCGGATTATACATATCTGTCAGAAGCAGAGAAGAATGCCTTTAATCTTATGGAGAAGTTAAAATTAAAAGCACTTGGGAATCAGGCAGCCGGTTTTAGACAAGATGATTTTTCCGACAGGCTGGATGAGATAAAACTGCTTACAGCAGGAAGCCTGCCGCAGTGGCTTAACGAAATCGGATTAGATTTAACCGGATATGATGAGGTTTTTAAGAATGCCGGTCTTGCCGGTGCTGATATTTATGCCAGGCTTAAGTACATAGCGGACAGTGCGGACGGAAGATACTATGCTGACAGGGCAGAAGAGGAAAGAGCGGTACTTACAGAAGCGGAAAATTTGATAGAGAGTGTTTTCGGTGACAGAGAAGAAATACAGGATGATTCATGGCTTAACAATAGCAGGGTTGAGCAAATATTGGCCGGCAGTGGAGATATGGAGGCTTCGGAATCGAAAGCCCGGCTACTGAGCGAAGCGGCACTCTCCGTGATTATAGACAGGCTTAAAACCGGAAAAATCGGTTTAAAAGCATTAAGAGAGGAGATTAAGAACCTTAAGAGTACACTCGATGACGTTTCTGAATATTTCAGCAGTAATGGTCATACTGTAATGGGTAGATCGAAGAAAGATATAAGAGAGCTCATAGGGAAAAACAGTTATTTAAAAGATTTCTTTTCCGGGAAGAGTTTTCTCATTCTGCAGACTCCCGAAGTACTTATGGAAACAGCAGAGGAGAAAGCGTATGGGGAAGCGGATATATCATATCTTATTTTAAAGGATCTGGCAGATAGAAGGAACAAGGAGAAAAAGAGATTCTCTTTACTGAAGCGCTACGGAAAAAATATTCCGGGAATCAGGGAGGAACTGGAAAATGATGCAGTCGGGGCAGTTGATAAAGTTTTAACGAATTATGGTGTGGGAAGCATAAAGAGTGATAATACGATAAGGATAAATACACCGAAAGAGCTGTGGAAAAGCTTTACGGATTATAAAGAAGCTGCAGGGAATAAACTGAATAATTCAGGGGCAGATTCGTTTCCGGGAGAAAGCGCAGCCGATCCGGGCAGTCTTCTTGCAGGCAGACTTTCTTCCTTATACTCTGATTTAGATAAGGCCTCTGCCAATCTTCCGGGTTATGTCAGAAGTGAACTTAATGATCTTACCGACAGTATTGTCGATTTTTACATACTAAAGGCATTTAAACTCGGCATAAAGATTGATGACTCCTTTAACGGGAAGAAAAGTAATGGTTCGGACAATTCTTATAGTGAAATCGGAGAAAGAATAAAAAGGTATAAGGATATATCAGGCAGCCTTAAAGAACTGAAAACCAGTCTGAATACCTCCATATACGATCCGAAACAATCAGAAACATCGAGAATTAAAACCCTTATAAATGCCTACGGTATCTTTAAAAGAATAGAATTGGCAGGGCTTTCGGATTCTGAAACCGAAGGATCGGATAGTTCCGGTACGGAGGCAGCTTTAACAATCAATCCGGATACTATAAAGAATAGTATTGTTTCGCAGGTATCTCTTAAAGTAGCGAAAAAGATATTCACCGAAAGCAGTGCAGAGGAGTTTGCCGGTACCAAAATACAGACAGTTGAACAGGTATTCGATGAATATCTGGAATCTGCAGGTTTAAACGACAACGGGAATGATATTTTAGAATCATTTAAAGAAAACATAATAAATGAATCCTACAGTCTTATCAGAATTTCTGCGTTGATTTCAAAGAAGAGCTTAAAAATCGACCCATCGGATAAAGAAAAAGAAACTGCAGGGATCTACATGCTTACAGATAAAAACATGGATACGGTGTATAACGTACAGGTAAAAAAAGATGAGACGGATTATATAAAGGCTGCATACAAAATCTTCAGCGATTTTAAGGACAAATGGACGTCCGCCGGGTTGGGTGAAGAGGAGCTTTTTAACTACCTTAAGAAAAACTATACAAACGGAAGCAGCGGGACCATGAAGTTCATGGAAAATGCGGATGAACTCTATAAAAATCTTATTACCGGCAGCAGTACACTTAAGGACATCAGTTTAAAATGGCTCGATTCTATCCTGCCGGATTCGGAATCGGCCAGAGTTTATCATTACTCGTGGGAACTGAAACTTAAACTTAACTTGATAGCGGACGGTACGTTTTTTAAAGATATAGAGAAAGAACTGGAAAAAGAAACTAAAAAAACACTCGATACATGGGGATTAGAAGATAAACTGCGCAGCAGGATCATGGATTTTTTTAAAGACTATACGAATCTCCTTTCCGGGCAGAATAATGAAATAGATGTTAAGGAAATTAATGTGGATATTGACCATATAATAGAAAGAACATCAGGATACGATACCCTTGCCGATGACTTAAAAAATGTTTCATTGGTAAACATAGCATTAATCAAAGTAATAAACGACTACAATAAAACAACAGAAACCCTGTTCTCTTCCGGAACAGGCAAAACAGATGCTTTTAGGCATTTAACATCGATGCTTTCTGAGCTTGCATCCGGCGGTGAAGCGGATAAATCCGGGATAATAAAATACGGAGAATCGATACTTACTGCGGAGAACGATGAAAAAAAAGAAGAAGTATTCGAAGAATATTTAAAAAAAGAACAGGTTAAGACAGGCACGGCAGCAGATTCGGAAGAGCTTTTGTATGCATTGTCACTCGAGTTCGGTCAGAGAGTCTTAAACGATTTAAGCGGTGAGCCTGCAGATTTTATAGATACATTTCTCAAGGAGAAAGATATTTATGGATATGGTGAGTATCTCTCGGTTATGGACATATTTAACAAGTTAAAGGGCATAACGGAAAACATGTTCGAGGACACTCTTAAGTCTCTCACTCTGGCAAATACAGCGGGAATAGAGACAGCTGCCGAAACAGTGAAACAGGTTATGGGACTTAAGAGCATTCTCCCTGCACTGTTTTATACAAGGCTTAATAAACAGATAGAAGGGAATCTTTCAGGCGGCACTGATTTATTAAAAAGCACGAAAGAACTTACCGGCTGGTATTTCCTGAGTGCAGGAATCCCTGCCCCTGTCTCCGCTTCCGAAGATGATTTCCTTAGAAACTCCCGTGGAATAACCGATAAAAATGAAGAGCTTTTATATTCATCCGCAGCAGGTACGGAAAACCCGGGAGCATCTACAGCGTTTCTTCTTAAAAAAATGATACTTACAGGCAGCCTCGGCGGCGGCTCCACTGAAAACGGCGCCGACACTATAGAAGCAAAATATATTAACTATCTCACGCAAAATGAACGGAATAATTTTTATCTGTTTAAGAATGCGGTTAAACTTAAAAGACGTTATGTTAAGAATCTGGAACATTCCGTATTCGATTTTGTTTCGGAGGAAAGTGAGAGAGAAAATATCAACCGGAACCCTGATGATATTTTAAAAGCAGCTGAAATAATCGAAAACGGAACAACGGAAGACCCTGTTTTTATCATTTCCATGTTTAACAGCAGGAACACAGCGGACATAACGGAAGGGGATTTGCTTTTAAGTTTTACTCTCTTAAGTAATAATCATACTAAAAACCTTGAAGAGTTTCTGCTCGAAGGTGTCGAAGGGAATGAAAGAATTCTGGAAGAAAGTCTAAACCGGTTGTTTTATGCGGAAAAACTATCGAACAAGTACGAAAGTCTTAAAAGCAACTTTAATGACGGCAGAAAGAACTACAGGGCATACCTGGGAAGCTGCTTCCAGGATCAGGATACTTTAAAAAAGGAAGATACGCCGCAGAAAATAACAGGTATTAACGAAGCATCGGATTACAGTGAGATCGATAAGGATACGGTGGATTACTATTTAGCAGGGAAACAGAACGAGGGAAGCTTTTATGAAAACGAATATTTAGAAGTTATCTTTCGTATAAAGGAAAAGGTAAAAAACACATCCCTTTCACTTGCAACCATGTTTTCCGATAGTTCTGATAAGCCGGAGAATGACACCGAAGGTTATCAGAGCAGAAGCGAAAGGGACTATTTTAAAGCCTATTCGAATCCGGATAAAGCGGAAGATACAAAACCTGAACTTACAGGTATAACGGACAATATGTTAAGCTACAGAGAGGAATATCAAAAGATATTATCGGATAAACAAAGTGTATCTTTTTATAAAGAAAAAATTGCCTTAATTGGAATGGAATTAAATACCTATTTAGGCAGCAAGAATTATAGAGCATTAAAGCAGGCTATTAAAGATGATGAAGAAAAAATAGATGATCTTGCCAGTCGTGTTGAAGATAGTAAAAATAACTGGACCGTAATTGTATCGGAATATGAGAATGCGGAAGTTGACTACAACTTAGAGTTTAAAAACATGGAGGATGCCAGGGAAAACTACAAGTCGGCCAATTTTAAGCTGGATAAATCGGAAGCTGTAAATGAATACGCAGGAAGCGCCTATACAGGAAAAAAAGAGGATGAGATTTCCGGAAATATTTCCGACCCTCAGGGCAGGCTTGGCTATACATTTAAGAAGAAAAGGAAAGCAGATGCCGCTTATGAAGCGCTTTCCTCTGTTGATACGGAAAAGAGAGAAGATTTCGGGATAAAGGATAGTGAATATCAAACAGGCTATAATAATTATGTAAGAAATTTTAAAAATGCTGTCTGGTTCGATAAGATATTAAGCCTGGCAGCAGAGCAGACGGCGGAGCAGGCAGAAAAGGTAGAGGAAGCTAAAAAGAACTATGAGGATAACCTTAATGATAAAATTCTTTCAGCAAACGGGGCAACAGGTTTATCGGAAACTTCGGCTGGATTTGCGGACTTTTACACGATAAAGCTAAATCAGAAAGGTATGGACAGATTCACGATCGATTCTTCGGTCAGGGGTGATTTTTCCGGTGAAAAGGTAGAAAAAGTTATAGAGGGAAAAGATTCCGACGGGAATACCACCAAGAAATTTGTAGATTCCGGTGTAAGGGATATGTATTTCTATATGGGCGGGAACATAGATGACCTTAAAAGCAAGAAAAATGGATTTACGGATACCGAGGCGAAAAAGGCTTACAAAGAATATAAAGAAAGTGCGAAGATTTCGGGAACCGGCGAAAAAGTCGGCTACGGGTCGGACAGGAAAAGAATGGGCGGAGGGTATGGCAGGGCTCTTAAAGAACAGGTCCTTCGGAGATACGGTTAACCTATTTAAGAACTGGTCGTTAGCACACTGGTACTATAAGTACACAATTAGTGGAAAGTATATGGAAATTACTTCTGATAAAGAAGAAGAGATATGGACAGGTATACATAGTCCCCTTGAACCGGCATCCGAAATGGGCTACGAGGAAGCCACAATTAAACGTATTATCGGAAAAGACTACGGATCGATCTTAAAAGCGAAAGGGAAAGCCGCCTATGAAAAAGTAACCGGAAGCAGTAAGGAAAACAAGCTCTTTCG
>QILZ01000081.1 GCA_003233545.1 Spirochaetales bacterium | reverse complement strand
GGACTCGAAGAATCAGGGGTTATGGTAGATGAAAGAGGTTTCATCTCTGTCGATGAATACATGCAGACAAGCAATCCAAACATCTACGCTTCAGGTGACGTTACCAGCCTTCCAAAGCTGGTCTATGTAGCGGCAGCCGGAGGAACTATTGCAGCAGAAAACGCACTTAACGGGAATACCGGCAGGCTGGATCTATCGGTACTTCCGGTTGTGATCTTTACCGATCCGCAAGTAGCGAGTGTCGGACTCACCGAATCGCAGGCAGTCACAGAGGGCTTCGATGTAAAGGTTGCTAAACTACCCCTTTCATATGTTCCGAGGGCTCTGACTGCCCGCGATACCCGGGGACTGATAAAACTCATCGCGGATCGTAAAACCGACAGACTGCTCGGAGCCCATATACTTGCCGCTGAAGCGGGAGAGGTAATTCAGACTGCAGCAATGGCCATAAAGTTCGGTATCCGGTCCGGATTCACAGTCAACGAGCTTTCCAGGACACTGTTTCCCTACCTGACACAGGTGGAGGGGCTTAAACTCGCAGCCCAGACGTTCGAAAAAGATGTAAGCCAGCTCTCCTGTTGTGCCGGGTAAAAATCGCCGGATGTGTTAAAATCTCATCCGTCTGCCATGTGATCCTTAAAAACCTTCCGTTAAGCAAGCACCGGGATTACCTTCCGACAACAAAGCCGGCCGAAATTGCGAACTGAAACTGCTTTACCGGATACGCCAAATACTGTGTTGCAGGGGGAGGCGAATTAAGCGGCCAGTAGCTTAATTTGCCGCTTACATACAGCATGTTTATCCTTATTGAAAGCCCGGCAGCAATATAACCTATAAGAGACAGGTTTAGAAGTCTATTATAAGCGTCGTAACCATAATATTCCATATAGCCCATATCATCAAAACTGTACTGCTGCGGGGATAAATCTACCCTTCCGGCAGCTCCGAAACCTGCTTCGATAAAAGGATCGAGAAAATGCCAGGTCCTGGCTAAATGATATCCGATGTTTACTGTACTTATCCAGTCGAAGGTCCAATCCCAAAGCAGTGCAGGATCGGTACTTTTTGTCCTGTTGAACATGATAAAAGAATTAAGACCGAAACCGATTCTGTCTATTTTCATTGCAAACTCGAATCCGGGTCTAAAATTTATCCCTTTGTCTATCTCGTTAATAATATCCGATATACTCGGGGAATCAAGAAATCCAACACTTAGAATTGCTCCGAATCTTGCAGATGCACTTACTGCAGAAACAGATACGGCAACACCGCTTAATAGTACAAGAAAAATTAATAACTTTTTCACTTTTGACCTCTCGGTTATAATCACAGGATTAAATAATATGGTAAAGCCAACATACAGCCTTCTTAAACATTATATCCCATAGAAATTAAAACAACAATATTTCGTTAAGAATCTTTGTAAATAAAATAAAGGTAACATTTTGAGGTAACTGAAACATTAAAAAACCATGATCCTACGGCCTGCTACTGCTGAAGGATTAAAGGATTACCGGACAGTGGTATCCAGGCTTTGCGTGTCGATAACCTGCGATGTAGTTTTATTGCTTACAACGGAAACATCAGAGACAAAACCGAGTGTCTTCACAAATGTATCGCCATTGTACTCGGCAACGACAAGATCGTATATCCCTTCCCTAAGAAACGAAAGCACATAATGCAGACTTCCGCTGCCGGCTGCCGACACTCCGGCACCAGCCACTGAACCGGAAAATCGCGGTTCTGCGAGCTCCGGATCCGCTGCAGCAACAGGATCGTCGTCCTCGGTGTCCTTATAGGTTCCGTCTTCGTAGGCAAATATAAGGAGATTTCCTGTTCCGGTATAATTTGTAACTTCCCCTGCTATTTTTCCGGCTTCATTATCCGGCACAAGTCTAATAGTAGGTTTTAAGATATAACTGCCGTTTCCCATTTTCACAACTGCCTTGCGTGCATCGAAATCCGCAGTAATACTAACCGTACCATTAACAGGTACATCGAAGGCACCGACAGCCTTGTAGCCGGAAACACCGCTGCCCGGCACAAATAGAGGTGCATCCGGCGACCCGTCGTTAAATGATATATAACAGCCGGGATTTTGAGGCACACTTCCATTCGCAGACATCTCTTCTATATCGAGAATAAAACGAATCTGTGTATAATGACCCGCATAAAGATTAAGTTCACCGAGTAATTTGCTGCTGCCGTCCGTAAGTTCGAGTAAATTGATTTTTTGCGGGCCATGAAACCCTTCCATCGAAACCCAGCCGGTCGTATCGGACCTGTGATACTGTATCTCTTTAACTGTAATCCATACCCCGGACACATTCGAAGCGTCTATGGGAGAATCGGTAATACTTAAACTCACCGTCCCTCCGCTGCCAAACACTTCACAGCCTGTTAGCCCCGTCGAAATCAGAAAAGCCGCCGCAAAAAATATAATGGCTATTAGATATTTCTTCATCACAAAACCTCCGCAAGTTTTGAATTTATCTCTTATTTACCCTTATCTATCCCCTGTATGTAAGTCCGGTTGCACAATAAATCGTTAATTTCAGCTTACAACTATCCCTGTGCCGGTAAAACCTTAAGAAGATTAAATTGTTTTTTCCCGAATCAGTGCTAATATTACTTGGCGTGACATTAAAGCGGGACCATAAACAATCAGATTTAGAGATAGTCAATAAGACACTTCAGGGTGATACTTCGGCATTTAAAACCATCATAGAGAGATACCAGGACTATCTTTACAGAACCGCTCTGGCTTTCCTTGGAAATCCGGAAGAGGCGGAAGATGCGCTCCAGGAAATATTCATTAACGTTTACCGTTACCTCGGTACATTCAGACTGGGAATGGCATTTAGACCGTGGATATATACGACAGCATTAAACCATCTTAAAAAAATCTACAGGAAGAAAAAAAAGAACCTGAAATTTTCAGCAAGAGATAACGAAATGCTCGAATCGCTGCCCGATAACTCGCGGGGATCAGACCCCCAAATCCTGGCCGAAAAAAAGGAAACGGAAGCCGCCGTCCTCCGTGCGGTTCATTCACTGCAGGATGATTTAAAAGTCGTGGTAACACTTTACTATCTTAACGAAATGAGTACCAGGGAAATCTCGGAGACTTTAAACCTTAGTATCGAAAACATAAAGTCGCGCCTTTACAGGGCAAGAAAAATCTTAAAAAAAATATTGGGAAAAAATAAAACCAGATTATAACTTAAAGGGTATATAATAGTATGAAGGGCGATATGGCATGTAAAAAAGTCGAGACACTTACAGACCTATGGGCGGAAAACGGAATACTCACCAAAGACGAATATAATTATATTCTTGCGCATATAAAGAGCTGCGGAGGCTGCTCTTTAAAATTCTCACATCTTATGCCCTTTATTAATCGTGATATCAATGATCGTTTTACGACCGGAACTCTTCCCGAAAAAGATATTTTATCCAGTCAAAAATATACTGATTTCCATTTAAACGGTTCACCTAACCTGGCTGCCGATTCTATTATGAACAATGTATTAAACGCACAGAACAGATTTAACAGAAACAAAAGGCTTCACAGAGTAATATCTGCAGCCGCCGCAGTAGTAATTATTTTTTTAGGCAGTATTTTTTTGTCTTCGTATATACAAAAAAGCAAAACCGAGGTGCTGGTAAAATTTTCCTTAACCGCACCGGAAGCCCGGTCCGTATCAGTGGTAGGGGATTTTAATAACTGGCAGCCTTCCCCGTTAGTCCCTGAAGGACCCGGTAAAAACGGGATATGGGAGATAAAAATCAAACTGAAAAAAGGAAGGGTTTATACGTATAATTTTCTTATAGACGGCAAAACATGGATCCCGGATCCGGCCTCTCCCGTAAAAGTTAAAGATGATTTCGGAGGAGAAAGTTCACTTATACATATTCAAGGGGAAATATTTAAGAAATTATGAACAGATTAATCTTAATAATAGTTATCTTTTTTATGTTATGCGGAGGATTCTTAACTGCCGGGGATAAACAATCAGCAATATTCAGGTTACAGCCGGATGATAAAATATTGGAATCCGTACAGTATGACTATGTATGGAAAGCTGCTTTTATAAAACAGCTCGATCTCCTGCTTAAGAATATCGATATTCCGATAGAGACAATCCGGCTTATATTAAGGTATACAGCCGATGAACTTCCGAAAGACCCGCAGAAAGCGGCGGAATCTTTTACCGAAACCTTAAAAAAAGCCGATTATGCTATCAGGTTAGGAGTCGCCCCTTCCGAGGTAGGAGTAAAAACAAGATATACACTTAAAACAGGACAGAGAAAAAACATAATGAAAAACAACAGAGCTAAAAAGACCGCCGATGCGCTGTATATGAAGTCTGTTGACAACAAAATGGGATACGGCAAATCAAACCCGGACAATCAGAAAATAAAAAACAAGCCGGGGAGAACCGGCAGAGGATCAAAGCCATAAATTTAACGACGCTGAAAAAAATCACCATTATTTTAATCCTATTCTTTACCGCCGGTATCTCTGCTTTCCCCGACGATCCTAAAATCGTACGGGATTTACACAAATGGATTAAAACTGACCGGAAAGGCAAAAGATACTCCGGCTACGGGGAAAACTTGAGCGAACTGCTTAAGACAGCATTACAGGAAAACATACCCGGAGTACTGCTTATGGATAAAATCAGGGAGGGTGCAGCGAAACATATACCTCCGCAGAGGCTTATAACAGCTGTTAACAATGAACTTAACCGGCTAAAAACTGCACAGATAATAGTTTACGAACAAAATATTAAACCGGAGAACGAAGATCGATATGCCAACAGGCTGAAACACATAAGCATACTGCTGCTCGGGGGAATAAAGGATAAAACAATTACAAGACTTTTTAATCTTATGGCGAAAACCTCGCGCACGGCGGATGATATTCTTGCGGCATGCGATGTACTGGTAGAATTTAATTCGATAAATCTGCTGTCACAGGACGACCTCTACGGAATCGGAAAGGCATTACTTTCCAGTAGGTTAAAAGCATCGACCTTTTCGGGGATTTCATCCGTATATTTAAATGCCCGCGCAAAAAGAATTAAAACAGAGGACATCCTGACAATAATTAAAAACACTCTGACAAACGGAGGAGGAATAATACAGATAGATCAGGAAATATCAAACAGAGGCAGGTACAGATGATATTTAACAGCTGCAGAAGATACCGAAAATCATTTTATCTTTCCATTATCATGCTATTATTAACATCCCTTCCCCTGTTTTCGGAAGTTTCCATCGATGCCGGAACACAGATTATTTCAGTAATTCCTCAATATGACCTGTCCGGCTCTAATGCCTGGCTGGAAGTGAGCTGGGCGGACAGCTATTATTTTTCCGAATCGCTGAGTTACTTTATAGATTCGGCATTGAGAACCGGCTATACACCTCTCACTCAGAGTTTCGAAGGTATTGCAACATGCAATAATTATCTTAGTTTCAGGAAAAATTCTTTTCTAACCAGGTTGGGTGTCTCAGGATACTATGATTTTACAGTTGATTCCGGTTACACATCATCCGTATGGCAGATAAATACCGATGTTTTTATTTCGTACGGAAATTATCAATTCTCCCTGTATATTAATCCCGGGTTATCATTATTACAAGACGAATTGAACAATGCTCTTAATTTTAATTTAACGGCAGGTGCGGTGTATGCATTTCTTGGGCAGATACTCATTAAGCCGGGTATTTCTACGGAAATCCCGGCGGAACAGACAAACGGGGAGGTTCCCGGCATCTCTCCTTTCCTGGATATCTCATGGTATACAGGAATCCCGCTAACCCTGAAGAGCGAAATAAACTATAGGATCAATTTGTCAACAGATCAGAATAACTTCGTATTAACATGGGTTCCGGAAGCAACCCTGCTCCTTAAACGCGGAATAACCGCTACGGTACGGTCGAAAGCGGAGTATCGAACTTATCAGACTTCCACACTTCCCGACGGCTCCATTGCATATTTATACGATCCGGCCTTTAAGCTGTCGCCGGAACTACTTTCTGATTTCAGCCTGACCGATAAGATCACCCTGCACGCCAAAACAACTCTGGGCTGGACACACTATTACAGCACTGAAACGGATGATATTACAGCGGGATTATCATTGGATATCGAAATAGAGTTTTAACAAACAATGCTTAACAAATACAGCCGGTTCAGCATATAATATCATGCACGGAAAAAAGGATGAATTATATGAAGATAAACATTTTCGAATGGGAAAAACTCGACAAAAACACACGCAGCAGGATTTTAAACAGATCGGAATTTAATATAGATACCGTATCGGATTCGGTATCCGAAATACTCGAGGATGTAAGGATTAACGGGGACAGAGCTGTAATTGAATATGCAAAAAAATTCGACGGTGTCGATTTGTCCGGTAAACCTCTTGCCGTAACCGAAGAGGAATTCGAAAAAGCGGAGAACAGCATCGGTGCGGATGTAAAACTTGCAATTGCACATGCAATCCGTAACGTGGAAAAATTTCACAGGGCACAGCTTCCGGACTCCATGTCGGAATCCCGCCGGTCTCCCGGCAGGAACAGCCCTGA